>NZ_JBFUMN010000015.1:0-106142 GCF_054049335.1 Roseateles sp. P5_E1 | reverse complement strand
GGCGAGATGCGCAGGGCCAGGGCATACATGCGGTCGCGCCAACTCCAGAAGTCGTCCTGCCCGGCGTCGCGGCGCTCGGCCAGCCCGACGAAAGCACGCTGGAAGGCGTGGCTGTGGGCATTGACAAGGCTGGGGATGACCGGGCCGCCGAGCTTCTCCGCGTCTGGCGGTGCCGACAGGTTGACCGTAATCTCCGACCAATGGCCATTCGCGTCGACGCTGAGCAGCACGTCGCGCTGCCAACGGCCATCCACCCAGGCCAGGCTGGCGTGCAGTCGCTTCAAGGCTGCCATGCGAGCATCTCTTTCAACATCTTTTCAATCAACGGCGCCACGTCAGTCGCCAGGGCGTTGTCGTAGGCACCCGAGGGCTGCGCTGCCTCATTCATGTAGCAGCGTTGGCACATCTCCAGCTGCACCGCATGCAAGCCCTGGCCGGGCTGGCCATAGTGGCGAGTGATGTAGCCGCCCTTGAAGCGGCCGTTGACGACCTGGCTGAATTGCCGCTGGCTGGCCAGCAGCGCGGCCAGCCGCTCGGTGATGGCGGGCGCGCAGGAGGCGCCATCGGCCGTACCGAGGTTGAGGGCCGGCAACCGGCCCTCGAACAGCCAGGGCAGCTCGGAGCGGATGCTGTGGCCATCAAAGAGCAATGCATGGCCGTGTTCGGCCCGCAGGCGTGCCAGCTCGGCCGCCAGCGCCTCGTGATACGGCCCCCAGTAGGCCTCGCGGCGCGCGGCGATCTCGATGGCGTCCGGCTCGGCGCCGTCGACGTAGAGAGGGTCATCGGTGAAGAAACGGGTCGGCACCAGGCCGGTACCTCCCGAAGCGCCGGGATAGAGAGGCTGATCGTCCGGCGGCCGGTTCAGGTCGATGACGTAGCGGCTGTAGCGCGGCACGATGAGGCTGGCGCCCAGCGCTGATGCCAGCGGGCCGTAAAGGCGCTCCAGGTGCCAGTCGCTGTCCTCGCTGGCCAGGGCGCGCGGCACCAGGCGCTTGGCCAGCTCGGGCGGAATCTCCGTGCCGACATGCGGCAGGCTGATCAACAGCGGCGCGCGGCCCTGCTGCAGGCGATAGACGCTCATGACCCTCCCTGATTTCCTTGGAAGACCCGTTCTTTCAGCGGGTTATGCCCAAAGCATGCTGCCAGCTCGCGGGGGTGCGCGCTATCCCAGACACAGAAGTCGGCGCGCTGGCCAGCCACGAGCTGACCGCGGTCGGTCAGGCCCAAGGCACGGGCGCCGTTGACGGTCAGGCCGCGCAGCGCCTCCTCGGGTGTCAGGCGGAACAGCACGCAGGCCATGTTCAACATCAGCAGCGGCGACAGTGTCGGCGAGCTGCCAGGGTTGTGGTCGGTGGCGATGGCAATGGGCACGCCGGCCTCGCGCAGCGCGGCAATCGGCGGCAGCTGGGTTTCGCGCAACGCATAGAAGGCGCCGGGCAGCAGCACCGCGACGGTGCCCGCCTCAGCCATGGCCCGAACACCGGCCGGGCTGAGGAACTCAAGGTGGTCGCAGCTCAGTGCTCGGTAACGGGCCGCGAGCTGGGTGCCGCCCTGGTCACTGAGCTGCTCGGCGTGCAGCTTGACCGGCAGGTTCAGCCGCTGCGCTGCGTCGAACACGCGCGCGACCTGGGCCGGGCTGAAGGCGATGTGCTCGCAGAAGGCGTCGACCGCATCGACGAGGCCGGCCTCATACAGGTCGGGCAGCCACAGGCAGGCAGCGGCGATGTAGTCGTCGGCATCGGCGAACTCGGGCGGCAGGGCATGGGCGGCGAGATAGGTCGTGCGCACGTCAATGCCCAGGCCTTGGAGCTGGCGCGCGACGCGCAGCATGCGCGCCTCGGTGGCGGCGTCCAGCCCATAGCCGGACTTGACCTCCAGCGTTGTGACGCCCTCGCGGATGAGGGCCTGGGCGCGCTTGCGGGCGGCGGCCAACAGCTCGGCCTCGCTCGCCGCACGTGTCGCCGCGACCGTGGAGCGGATGCCGCCACCAGCCTTGGCGATGTCGGCATAGCTCGCGCCATGCAGCCGCTGCTCGAACTCGTTGGCGCGGCTGCCGCCGTAGACGAGATGGGTGTGGCAGTCCACCAGCCCCGGCGTGACAAGGGCACCATGCAGTTCGATGGTCTGCTCGGCCGCAGGAGCCTCGGCGCTCGGGCCGACCCAGCGCAGCAGGCCGTCCTCGACCAACAGAGCGCCGTCGTCGATCAGGCCCCAGCCATGCTCGCCGGCCAGCGTCGCAAGAACCCCGCCGCGCCATAGCTTCATGTATCGGGGCCCCAGGTCAACCACCAGGCATTGCCCTCGCCCGTGAAAACGCAGCTCTGCGCCACAGGGTCCTCACACCAGGCCAGCGTCAACGGCGCCATCGGCATCGCGCGGTGGCCATGCTCGAGCAGGCCGCCGTTGACGGTGAACAGGCCCACCCAAGGCGTCTTGGGCAACAGCACATGGTGGGCCGACTCGACCTCCAGGTTGCCGCGCCTCTCCATCACGTTGAAGACGTCGGTCTCACCCTTGATGAGTTCGGCCTCGGGGGCGAGGCCACCGTCGAAACGCAGCGGCTCGTCGCCGATGCTCTGCGGCCAGTCGAACAGGCGCAGGCCCGCGCCGCCGATGACGGCCAGCCAGCGGTGCACGCCGGGGAAGGCCGAGAACGGCCCGTCACGCTCGACGCGCGCGACGCTGACGCGGACTGCCCAGTCATGGGCGTGCGGCCAGGCGAGCAGCTCGCGCGTGGTGCCGCCCGTGTTTTTCCAGGCCTGCGGCTGCACGTCGGCCGCGCTGACCCTGCTCCAACTCATGTTCTTTTCCTTGCGCTCAAGCCCGCCTCACGGGAGTGGAGCATTTTCCGCAGCTCTGTGCGGCGCAGCTCATGCCGCGAAGCTCCCTTGCAATTGGTAACGTGCTCCGGGGTGGGTCAGTTTCACGCTGGTTACGGCAACACCGCGGCTGTAAGTGATGCGTTTGACGACCAGGCAGGGGGCGCGGCGGTTGATGCCGAGCAGCTTGGCTTCAACCTCGCCGGGCAGGGCCGCCTCGATCATGTAGCGCGCTTCGGACAGCGGCGCCACCTCCAGCAGGTAATGCGTCGGCGTGATGCGCGTGAAATCCTGTGAAAGATAGTCGGGCGCACTGGCCGGGTTGACGGCACGCTCCTCGCACTGGATGGCCACGCCGTTCTCCAGGTGCACGATGAGGCTGAGGAAGACGGGCGCACCACGCTTGAGGCCGAGCTCGGCCGCCTGCTGCGGCGTCGCCTTGCCCTTCAAGAGCGCATGCACGCGCGCTTCGTGCATGCCGCCGCGCTCGAGGATCTCCTCATGCACGTCACGCACATTCAGCGTCGACGAGATGCGATGCAGCTGGGCGACGAAGCTGCCCACGCCCTGGACGCGCTCGATCAGCCCTTCCTGCACCAGCTCGCGCAACGCCCGGTTCACCGTCATGCGGCTGACTTCGAACTGGGCGACAAGAGCGCCTTCGCTGGGCAGCAGATCGCCGGCCACCCAGTGGCTGCTGGCGATGCCTTCGCGCAGATGGTTCTTGACCTTGAGGTACTGGGGTTCGGGGCTGGCCGGGCTTCTGGGCATGGGCGCCATCCTAGTTGACTTGACTTGTATAGACAACTAGAGTTCGCGGCACTTTCAGGAGTACCCGATGTCATCCCTGCCCCGCCCTGTCAAAGCGCCCGCCGGCACCCAGCTCAGCTGCAAGAGCTGGCTGACAGAAGCCGCCTACCGCATGCTGCAGAACAACCTCGACCCCGCCGTGGCCGAGAACCCGGATGCTCTGGTCGTCTATGGCGGCATCGGCAAGGCGGCGCGCAACTGGGAGGCCTTCGACGCCATCTGTGAATCGCTGCGTGAATTGAACGACGACGAGACGCTGCTGATCCAGTCGGGCAAACCGGTCGGCGTGTTCCGCACCCACCCGGACGCGCCGCGGGTGCTGCTGGCCAACTCCAACCTCGTACCGGCCTGGGCCACGTGGGAGCACTTCCACGAGCTGGACCGCAAGGGCCTGATGATGTACGGCCAGATGACGGCGGGCAGCTGGATCTACATCGGCAGCCAGGGCATCGTGCAGGGCACCTACGAGACCTTCGCCGAGGCCTCCCGCCAGCATTACGGCGGCGTGGCCAAGGGCCGCTGGGTGCTGACGGCGGGCCTGGGCGGCATGGGCGGCGCCCAGCCGCTGGCCGCCACCTTCGCGGGCTTCTGCTCGCTGAACATCGAATGCCAGCAGTCGCGCATCGACTTCCGCCTGAAGACCCGTTATGTCGACGAGCAGGCCTTCGATCTGGACGACGCGCTGGACCGCATCGCCAAGTACACGGCCTCCGGCGAGGCCAAGTCCATCGCGCTGCTGGGCAACGCGGCGCGGCTGATCCCGCAGCTTGCCGAGCGCTGCAAGCAGGGCACGGCCATCAGGCCCGATCTCGTCACCGACCAGACCTCGGCGCACGACCTCATCCACGGCTATCTGCCGGCCGGCTGGAGCGTGGAGCAGTGGAAGGCCGCAGCAGCCGACCCGGCCCAGCACGCCGAGCTGAAAGCGGCCGCCGCCAAGAGCTGCGCCGACCATGTGAAGGGCATGCTGGCCTTCCAGCAACTGGGCATCCCGACGGTGGACTACGGCAACAACATCCGCCAGGTCGCGAAGGACCAGGGCGTGACGAACGCCTTCGACTTCCCCGGCTTCGTGCCCGCCTATGTGCGGCCGCTGTTCTGCGAGGGCAAGGGCCCGTTCCGCTGGGTGGCGCTGTCGGGCGACCCCGAGGACATCCGCAAGACCGACGCCAAGCTGAAGGAGTTATTCCCCCGGCATGAAGCCCTGCACCGCTGGCTGGACATGGCCGCCGAGCGCATCGCCTTCCAGGGTCTGCCCGCGCGCATCTGCTGGTTGGGGCTGGGCGAGCGCCACCTCGCGGGCCTGGCCTTCAACGAGATGGTCAAGAGCGGCGAGCTGAAGGCGCCCATCGTCATCGGCCGCGACCACCTGGACAGCGGCTCCGTCGCCAGCCCCAACCGCGAGACCGAAGGCATGAAGGACGGCTCGGACGCCGTATCTGATTGGCCGTTGCTGAACGCACTGCTGAACACGGCCGGCGGCGCCACCTGGGTGTCGCTGCACCACGGCGGCGGCGTGGGCATGGGCTACTCGCAGCATTCCGGCGTCGTCATCGTCTGCGATGGCACCGACGCGGCCGCGAAGCGCATTTCGCGCGTGCTGTGGAACGACCCGGCCACCGGCGTCATGCGCCACGCCGACGCGGGCTACGACACCGCCGTCGACTGCGCGAAGAAGAACGAACTGAACCTGCCTTCCCTGTGAAGTCTTCTATGAAACTCATCCCCGGACAACTGACGCTCGATCAACTCGCCGACATCGCCGCCGGCCGCGCTGCGCTGCAGCTCGACGACTGGCGTGCCGTCGACAAGAGCGCCGCCCTGGTCGCTGCCGCCGCCGCGGGCGATGCGCCCGTCTATGGCGTCAACACAGGATTCGGCAAGCTGGCGAGCACGCGCATTGCCAAGGACCAGCTCGCGGCACTGCAGCTCAACCTGATCCGCAGCCACGCGGTGGGCGTCGGCGCGCCGATGTCGCCCGAGGTCGTGCGCCTGATGCTGGCCACCAAGGCGGGCAGCCTGGCGCGGGGCTTCTCCGGCGTACGCCGCGAGGTCGTGCAATCCCTACTGGATGCGCTCAGCGCCGGCTTCGTCCCCTATGTGCCCTGCCAGGGATCGGTGGGCGCCAGTGGAGACCTGGCGCCACTGGCTCACCTCACGCTCGCGCTGATGGGCGAAGGCGAAGCACTGGTGGCTGGCAAACGCATTCCGGCACGCGACGAACTGGCCCGCCTGGAGCTGAAACCGTTGACGTTGGCCGCCAAGGAGGGCCTGGCCCTCATCAACGGCACGCAGGCCAGCACGGCCCTGGCCCTGCACGCGCTGCTGCGCTTCGAGGGCCTGTTCGCCACGGCCCTGGCCAGCGGCGCGATGACGCTGGACGCGGCACGCGGCAGTGACGGCCCCTTCGACGCCCGCATCCACGAGGTGCGCGGCCAGCCGGGCCAGATCGAGGTCGCCGGCGTCTACCGCGAGCTGCTCGCCGGCAGCGCCATCCGCCAGTCGCACCGCGAGGGCGACGAGCGCGTGCAGGACCCGTATTGCCTGCGCTGCCAGCCTCAGGTCATGGGCGCCTGCCTGGACCAGGCCCGCCACACCGCCGGCGTGCTGGTGCGCGAGGCCAATGCCGTCACCGACAACCCGCTGGTGTTCGACGACGTGATGATCTCGGGCGGCAACTTCCACGCCGAGCCGGTGGCCTTCGCGGCCGACAACCTCGCCCTGGCCATCGCCGAGGTGGGCGCCATCGCCGAGCGCCGCATCGCCATGCTGATCGACCCGGCCATCTCGCGCCTGCCGCCCTTCCTGACGGCCGACGCCGGCCTGCACAGCGGCTTCATGATCGCCCACGTGACGGCCGCGGCCCTGGCCAGCGAGAACAAGAGCCTGGCCCACCCGGCCAGCGTGGACAGCCTGCCGACCAGCGCCAACCAGGAGGATCACGTGTCGATGGCCACCTTTGCCGCGCGCCGCCTGCACGCCATGATCGACAACACGGCCCACATCGTTGCCATTGAGCTGCTGGCGGCGGCCCAGGGCATCGACTTCCTGCGTCCGCTGCAGAGTTCGGCGCCGGTGGAGGCCCTGCACACGCGGCTGCGCGCCGACTGCGCCAGCAGCCCGGCCGATCACTACCTTGCGCCGGACATCGAGCGCGCGGCCGCATTGGTGCAGGCCGGAGCGCTCAAGGCCGAGCACGCGCCGGGTTTCGCTCAGTAGCGCCCCGCCGCGCCTGCGACGCGCAAGAACACGTAGGCAAACCACACGACGACGGCCTTGTGCAGCAAGGCGCGCAGGCCGGTACCGGCACGCTCGCCGACGCGCTGCGAGACCGCGATGGCGGCCTCGATCTCGCTGGCGAGTTGAACCGCGAAGCCGGCGTCCTGCACGACGACGTTGGCCTCCAGGTTGACCAGCAGTGACAGCGGGTCGATGTTGGAGCTGCCGACCGTGGCCCACTGGCCGTCGACGACGGCGACCTTGGCATGCAGGAAGGCTGGCGTGTACTCGTAGATCTCGACGCCATGGCCGAGCAGGTCCGCATACAGCGCTTCGGCAGCCCAGCCCGCGATCCGGTAATCCAGCTTGCCTTGCAGGAGCAGGCGCACGCGCACGCCGCGGTCAGCGGCGCGGCGCAGGGCATGGCGAATGCGTTGACCGGGATAGAAATAAGGGCAGACCACGTCGACGCTCTCGCGGGCGTCGGTGATGGCATCGGCATAGGCATGCTCGATGGTGCGGCGCCGGCGCAGGTTGTCGCGCAGCACGAAGGCGGCGCGGACCGGTTGCAGATGCGACACCGGCTCGCCCAGCCGCTGCGGCCCACGCCAGAGCTGAGTCACCCAGAGGCCGAAACGGCGCCGCAACGGCACGTAGTCGATAAGTGCATCGTCGAACTCCCGGCCCAGCCAGGCGCGTGACCAGATCGAGCGCACGCTCTGCGCGACCAGGTCAACGAGGCCGCCACTCACCTGCACGGCGAAGTCCAGCCGCGGCAGCTCGGTGACGCCATGGTGCATGTCCAGGCGATCATCGATGACGTTGATGCCGCCGACGAAGGCCTGCTCGCCATCGACAACGCAAAGCTTCTGGTGCAGGCGGCGCAACTGGCCCGGCTGGAACCAGCGCCACCAGCGATCCATGGGCCGGAACACCGCCAGGGCCACGCCGCTGCCGGCAAAGCGCTCGCGCAGCGTCCTGATGCTGGCGTTGCTGCCGAAGCCATCGACGACGAGGCGCACGCGCACGCCACGCTGATCCGCCGCAATCAAGGCATCGGCCAGGGCCAGCGAGGTGGCGTCGTGATGAAAGATATAGGTCGCCAGCCAGACCTCGCGGCTCGCGCCGTGGATGGCTGCATGCATGCGCGTGAAAAGCTGCTCGCCGCCGCGCAGCAGTTCGACCTCATTGCCGCCAACGAAGCCGGGGTCGGCGGCCTGGTGGCGTCGGCGCCGCCTCGACCCCAGGCGCCTCATTCGAGGGCCAGCTCCACGATCAGCGGCAGGTGGTCTGACATGCGCGACCAGCTCGGGCCGCGCGGCACCTGAACGCCGGTGCAGCGCAGGCCACGCATGTAGACGCGGTCCAGCGCGAACACGGGCAGGCGCGATGGAAAGGTGGGGGCCCGAGTCCGCCCGTGCGGTGCCGTCGCGCGACGCAGGCCGTGGGCACGCATGGGCGTGTCCAGACGCTCACCCCAGTCGTTGTAGTCGCCGGCAACAAGGAACGGCGCGCCCTCGGGCACGTTGTCGCGCACAAAGCTGGCGAGGCGGTCAACCTGGCGCATGCGGCTGGAATGAATCAACCCGAAATGCGCGACGACGACGTGCACGACCGTGCCATGCCAGTGCACCGGCACATGCAGCAGGCCGCGTTGCTCCAGGGAGTGGTCCGACACGTCGTGGTGGCCGATGTCGCCCATGGGCCAGCGCGACAGCAGCGCGTTGCCATGCTCGCCGAACTTGGTCGTTGCATTGGTACGGTAGGCCACCTCATAGCCTTCGGGGGCGAGGAACTCGGCCTGGCCCTTCTCGGGCCAGCCGAACCAGGTGCGGTCGAAGTAGGCGGCTTCGCGGTGATGGAAGAGACGCACCTCCTGCAGGCAGACGAGGTCGGCGTCCATGGCCTCCACACCCATCTGCAGGTTGTGGATCTCCAGGCGCTTTGCCGGCCCGAGGCCGCGCACGCCCTTGTGGATGTTGTAGGTGGCCACACGCAGCACTTCGCCGGGCGGATGGGGGGTGGGGCGGGCGACGGATCTCATGGCATCTCAGCGGCGTGCGGCCGCCCGAAGCCGCTGAGCGCCCCCTCGGGGGGCAGCGAACGGAGTGAGCGTGGGGGCTTCATAAGATTGCGGCGCTGAAGCGGGGCAGTTGCAGCACGGCTTCGGCGTTGGATGGTGAGAAGCAGCGGTCGGCAGCCTCATGCCAGGGTAGCCAGAGCCACGATAGATGCTCGCGCGGAGCCAGTACCGGCGTCAACGCCTCAGGCAGTTGTAGGCCGAAGACGTGTTCGGTATTGCGCGTGACGCCCGGGGCGTAGCGATGGCGCCAGTGAGGGTAAATCTCGTAAACATTGGCGAGATGCCAGTCGCGCAGCTCACCGCCCAATGCGGCGATGTCGAAGCCCGTTTCCTCCAGCACCTCTCGGCGTGCGGTCTCCGCGGGCGCCTCGTCGGGAGTGTCCTTGGAGCCCGTGACGCTCTGCCAGTAGCCGGGATGGTCAGCGCGCTCGATGAGCAGAACCTGCAGGTCCGGCGTGTGGATGACGACGAGGACGGACTCGGGGATCTTGAAGGGCTTGGCCGGGGGCATGCGGCCAGCATAGCGCCGGCCAAGCCCATGAAGAATCAGGTCTTCTTGCGCCGCGCCACCTCGGGCGGCAGCTCCTTGGCTTGCAGCTCGCGCACCTGGGCGACGAGCTGGTTGTGGGCGTCCAGGAAGGCCGCAGCGATGACCTTGCCTTCGTTGGAATTGCTCCAGCCCGCGCCGGCCGCGCCACCGAGCTTGCCCAGCACGGCGCCGCCGACGCCCAGGTCGGCCACCTCGACCGAACCGGTGGACGCAGCGACCTGCTCGGTCGTCTCGTTATCGGTCAGCAGCAGGGCTGCCTGGGCCTGCTTGAGCTTGACCTGCTCGGCCGCGCCGACGAGCTTGTTCAGATAGGGAATGGCCTGCAGGATGCCGCCGATCTGGCGGCCCGCGTCCTGCTCGCTGAAGGTGAGGCTGGGTGTCAGGCTGTACTGGGCCTCGTAGCCCTTGCCCTTGCTCACCGTGTTGCCCTGCTGGCGCAGGATGCCGGCTTCCTTGAGTTCCTGCTCGCGCACGGTCGCCTTGAGGCCGGCGGCGCGGTCGACAACCCGGAAGCAGCCGCTCTGCTGGGCCAGCAGGCGAACCAGGGGCACGGGACTGGACGGCAGCTGGTAGCTGCTGGAGTAGGCATAGCCGTTGGGGTTCTCGACCAGGGCCAGCGTCGCCACCGGTGCATCGCACTTGACCAGCTCGCGGCTGGCCTTGTGCGCACCGGCCGGCCCGGCCGAGCCGCTGATGACGGAGCCGCCATCGCCCAGCGTGGTGGACGATTTGCCGCAGCCGACGAGCAGCAGCGCGACAACGGGAAGAGCGAGCAAGGGACGGATGTTCATCGGCGGGAGTCTGCCTTGCCCCTCACGCCGACCCGTCCCAGGAAAGCGGGACGGCCGGACGCCCTCTCCCCCGGGCCTGCGGGGGCGCCATCAAGAAAAAAGCCTCGCGACCGCGAGGCTTTTGGTGCCGGAGCCGTGCGGGCTTACTGCGCCGCAGCCGCCGAATTGCGCAGGCGGATGTGCAGCTCGCGCAGCTGCTTTTCGTCCACCAGCGACGGCGCGCCGGTCAGCAGGCACTGGGCGCGCTGGGTCTTGGGGAAGGCGATGACGTCGCGGATGGACTCGGCCTTGGTCATCATCGTGACGATGCGGTCCAGGCCGAAAGCCAGGCCGCCGTGCGGGGGCGCACCGTACTGCAGCGCGTCCAGCAGGAAACCGAACTTGATGCGCTGGTCTTCCGCGCTGATGTTGAGCGCCTCGAAGACCTTGGCCTGCACCTCGGCACGGTGGATACGCACCGAGCCGCCGCCCAGCTCCCAGCCGTTGAGCACCATGTCGTAGGCCTTGGCGATGCACTTGCCCGGGTCCGACGTCATCAGGTCCTCGTGGCCGTCCTTGGGTGCCGTGAACGGGTGGTGAACGGCCGCCCAGCGGTTGTTCTCCTCATCGTGCTCGAACATCGGGAAGTCGACGACCCACAGCGGCGCCCAGACGTCGTTGAACAGGCCATTGGCCTTGCCGAACTCGCTGTGGCCGACCTTCAGGCGCAGCGCGCCGATGGCGTCGTTGACGACCTTGGCCTTGTCCGCACCGAAGAACAGCAGGTCGCCGTCCTGGGCGCCGGTGCGCTTCAGGATCTCGGCGACGGCTTCGTCGTGCAGGTTCTTGACGATGGGCGACTGCAGGCCTTCGCGGCCCTTGGCCACTTCGTTGACCTTGACCCAGGCCAGGCCCTTGGCGCCGTAGATCTTGACGAACTCGGTGTAGGCGTCGATCTCGCCGCGGCTCATGGACGCGCCCTTGGGCACGCGCAGCGCGACGACGCGACCACCCGGCGTGGTGGCCGGGCCGCTGAACACCTTGAAGTCCACCGTCGTCATCGCATCGGTCAGCTCGGTGAACTCGAGCTTGACGCGCAGGTCGGGCTTGTCGGAGCCGAAGCGGTGCATGGCTTCCGCGTACTTCATGACCGGGTAGTCGCCCAGCTCGACGTTCAGCGCCTTGCGGAAGACGTGGCGGATCATGCCCTCGAACATCGAGCGGATCTCTTCCTCGGTCAGGAAGGAGGTCTCGATATCGATCTGCGTGAACTCGGGCTGGCGGTCGGCGCGCAGGTCCTCGTCACGGAAGCACTTGGTGATCTGGTAGTAGCGGTCGAACCCCGACACCATCAGCAGCTGCTTGAACAGCTGGGGCGACTGCGGCAGCGCGAAGAAGTGGCCGTCATGCACGCGGCTGGGCACGAGGTAGTCGCGCGCGCCTTCCGGGGTGCTCTTGGTCAGCATCGGCGTCTCGATGTCGACGAAGCCGTGCTCGTCCAGGAACTTGCGGACTTCCATCGCGACGCGGTAGCGCAGCATCAGGTTGTTCTGCATGTAGGGGCGGCGCAGGTCCAGCACGCGGTGCGTGAGGCGGGTCGTCTCGCTGAGGTTGTCCTCGTCGATCTGGAAGGGGATGGGCACCGACGGGTTCAGCACCTCGATCTCGTGGCAGAGCACTTCGATCTTGCCGCTGACGAGGTTGGCGTTCTCGGTGCCGGCCGGGCGGGCGCGCACCTTGCCGACGATCTTGAGGCAGAACTCGCTGCGGACGTCCTCAGCAATCTTGAAGCTGTCGGCGCGGTCGGGGTCGCAGACGATCTGGACCAGGCCTTCACGGTCGCGCAGGTCGATGAAGATGACGCCGCCATGGTCACGGCGGCGATGGGCCCAGCCCATCAGGGTCACGGTCTGGTCGAGCAGCTTTTCGCTGACTTGGCCGGCATAGCAGGTACGCATGGGATTTCTCCGAATTCTTTTCAGGGGGTGTTCTTGGGGCGCTGGCGAGCTCGCTTGGCTCTCAGGATTGAACGCCTGCCGGGGCGCTCAACCCGGCTGGTTTCGCGCCGCCTCGTCGGCGATGGCGCCGAGGTCTACGGGATGGGGCAGCGGCGCCACGGTGCCCATGGAGATGATGTATTTCAGCGCCTCGTCCACCGTCATGTGCAGGGGCTTCACGTCCGACCTGGGCACGATGAGGAAGAAGCCCGAGGTCGGGTTGGGCGTGGTGGGCACGTAGATGCTGACGTGCTCGTCCTCCAGGTGGCAGGCCACCTCGCCGCTGGGCGTGCCGGTCACGAAGGCGATGGTCCAGCTACCGGCACGCGGGTACTGCACGAGGACGGCTTCGCGAAAGGCGTTGCCGCTGCTGGAGAACAGCGTGTCCGACACCTGCTTGACCGAGCTGTAGATGCTCTTGACGATGGGGATGTGGGACATCAGCCGGTCCCATTGCGTCAGCAGCCATTGGCCGAAGATGTTGGCAACGAGGACGCCGGTGGCCAACAGGCCACCGACCAGGATCACCAGCCCCAGGCCGGGCACATGGCGCAGCTCCAGGATGGCCTCGCGCAGCGAGGCCGGCATGATCAGGGCCAGCGCGGCCAGCATGGACCCGAAGACGCCGTTGACGACGTCCAGCACCTGGGCCAGCACCCAGATGGTGATGGCCAGCGGCAGCCAGACCAGCAGGCCGGCAACGAGGTATTTGCGTAAGGAAGCGCCCACGAAGCTTTTCGGTCAGTGGCAGGCGCAGGAGCCGCCGCAGGAGGTGGAGGAAGACGGCGATGCGGATGCTTCAGCCTTGGCGGCTTCGGGCTTGGCAGCATCGCCGGCGGCCGGGGCCGCGGGGGCGGCGGTCGAGCCACCCTTGAAGTCGGTTGCATACCAACCCGAGCCCTTCAGCTGGAAACCAGCTGCGGTGACCTGCTTGGAAAAGCTCTGCGCCGCGCAGGCGGGGCAGGTGGTCAGCGGCGCGTCGGACAGCTTTTGCAGCACATCCTTGGCGTGACCACAGGCGCTGCAGCGATAGGCGTAGATTGGCATGGTCGGGCTCGAAGAGACGCAAAGCCCGACATTTTAAGGGACACGCTCAGGGATGAGGCTGGAGATGGTGGCTGACGTGCTCGCGACGGTCGGTCAGCACCTGGGGCATCAGCGAGCCGACCACCATGCCCGCCAGCGCCGCCAGCAGGCCGGCCAGTTGCCCCGGGAAGAGCTCGCCCCAGGTCGTCACCTGCGGGAAAAAGGCCACCCAGACGGCGATGCCGGCAAAGATCGAGAACACCGCGCCCTGGGTCGTCGAGCGGCCCCAGTACAGACCAAAGACCAGCGGCACGAAGGCGGCGACCAGGGTGACCTGGTAGGCGGCGCTGACGAGGTCGTAGATGGATGTGCCCTGCAGCGCGATGGCGTAGGCCAGCACGGCGAAGGCGAAGATGACGAGCGTGACGCGCATCGCCACGAGAGACTGCTTGTCGCTCATGCCGGGGCGGATCTGCTTGAGGATGTTCTCGACGAAGCTGGTCGTCGGCGCCAGCAGCGTGGCTGACGAGGTGCTCTTGATGGCCGACAACAGCGCACCGAAGAACAGGATCTGCATGAACAGCGGCATGTGGCCCATGACGAAGCTGGGCAGCACGCGCTGGTAGTCGTTCTGGGCCAGTTCCAGCGCCTTGTCGCCCATGACGGCCACGGCGGCCAGCACGATGAACATCGGCACGAAGGCAAAGGCGATGTAGCTGAAGCCGCCGATCATGGCGCCGCGCTGGGCCGTCTTGGCGTCCTTGGCGGACATGACGCGCTGGAACACGTCCTGCTGCGGGATGGAGCCCAGCATCATGGTCAGGCCCGAGCCGAGGAACATGGCCATCTCGGTGAAGGTCGGGTTGGGCAGGAAGCGGCCCAGGTCGCGGCTCTTGGCCAGGGCCAGCACCTTGTCTGCGCCGCCGGCCAGGTCCGAGGCGAACACCGCGATGACGCTCAGGCCGATGACCAGCACGATCATCTGGATGAAGTCCGTCCAGGCCACGGCCAGGAAGCCGCCGATGACGACGTAGACCAGCACCGCCAGCAGACCGACGACCATGCCGGTCTGCGGGCTCATGGCGCCGTCGGTCAGGATGTTGAACACCAGCCCCAGGGCCGTGACCTGGGCCGCCACCCAGCCGAGGTAGCTGAGGATGATGGCCAGCGAGCAGAACACCTCGACGCCCTTGCCGAAGCGCTGGCGGTAGAAGTCGCCGATGGTCAGCAGGTTCATCCGGTACAGCCGCGCGGCGAAGAAGGCACCCACCAGCACCAGGCAGAAACCGGCGCCGAAGGGGTCCTCAACAACAGCGCCCAGGCCGCCCTGCACGAACTTGGCCGGCAGGCCCATGACGGTTTCGGCGCCGAACCAGGTTGCGAAGGTGGTCGTGACGACCATGATCAGCGGCAGGCTGCGCCCGGCGACGGCGAAGTCGCTGGTGTTCTTGATCCGCGTGCCGGCCCAGACACCGATGCCCAGCGTGCCGAGCAGATAGAGCACGACGAAAACGATGAGCGTGGTGTTCATGAGCGCAATAAGGGCCGAAAAATTTGGCGCGGATTATGAGGGCGCGGCTGGCGAGCCTCGCTAGGGGCTGATGTCCAGAAAGCGCACGGTCAGCCAAGCCACGGCGACGCCGATGGCAAAGCCCGCGGCGCCCCAGAGCAAACCGGAAAGTAGCCGGTTGGTGCGCCGCAGCTCGCGCACGAGAGCGCGGGTCTCGGCGTCGTCGGCACGCCGGGCCTGGCTCTTGAGGGCGTCGTGCAGCAGGCGCGGCAGCTCGGGGATGAGCTGTGCGAAGCGCGGCGCCTCCTTCATCAACTGCTTGTTGAACGCCGGCCAGCCGACCTGCTCGTTCATCCAGCGCTCCAGGAAGGGCTTGGCCGTGGCCCAGAGGTCGAGTTCGGGATCGAGCTGGCGGCCCAGGCCCTCAACGTTCAACAGCGTCTTCTGCAGCAACACCAGCTGGGGCTGGATCTCGACGTTGAAGCGGCGCGAGGTCTGGAACAGCCGCATCAGCACCTGGCCCAGCGAAATGTCCTTCAGCGGCCGGTCGAAATGAGGCTCGCAGACGGCGCGGACGGCGCTTTCCAGCGCATCGACCCGGGTTTCGGGCGGCACCCAGCCGGAAGCGATGTGCAGCTCGGCGACGCGCTTGTAGTCGCGCTGGAAGAAGGCGATGAAGTTCTGGGCGAGGTAGTCCTTGTCCACCTCGGTCAGCGTGCCCATGATGCCGAAGTCCAGCGCGACGTAGCGGCCGAAGGTCTCGGGCGCCAGGCTCACCTGGATGTTGYCCGGGTGCATGTCGGCGTGGAAGAAGCCGTCGCGAAACACCTGGGTGAAGAAGATGGTCACGCCGTCGCGGGCCAGCTTGGGGATGTCGATGCCGGCCGCCTCCAGCGCCGGGCGGTGCGAGATCGGCACGCCCTTCATGCGCTCCATGACGATGACCTCGGAGCTGCACAGGTCCCAGTGCATCTCGGGCACCATGATCAGATCCAGCTCGGCCATGTTGCGGCGCAGCTGGGCGGCATTGGCGGCCTCGCGCACCAAGTCCAGCTCGTCGTGCAGATAAGTGTCGAACTCAGCAACCACCTCGCGCGGTTTCAGGCGCCGGCCATCGGCGGAGAAGCGCTCGATCCAGACGGCCAGCTGGCGCATCAGCCACAGGTCGTCGTCGATGATGTCCAGCATGCCGGGGCGCAGCACCTTGACGGCGACCTCGCGGCCGTCCTTCAGCGTCGCGAAATGCACTTGGGCGATGCTGGCGCTGGCCACTGGCTCGGCGTCGAAGGTGGCGAACAGTTCCTCCAGCGGCCGGCCGAAGGCGCGCTCGACGATTTCACGCGACAGCGCCGCCGGGAAGGGCGGCACGCGGTCCTGCAGCTTGGCCAGCTCCAGCGCGACATCGAGCGGCAGCAGGTCGCGCCGCGTCGACAGCACCTGGCCGAACTTGACGAAGATGGGGCCGAGGTGCTCCAGCGCCAGCCGCAGGCGCACGCCGCGCGGCTGCTGCCAGCGCCGGCCCAGCCGGGTCAGGCGACGCAGCAGCCTGAAGCGCTTGCGACGCAGGCCCGACAAGGCCAGATCATCGAGACCGAAGCGCCAGACCGTCCACAGAATGACCAGCAGCCGCGAGACAAACCTCATGCGCCGCTACCGGACGTCGTCGTCGCAAAACGCGCGGCCATGCCCGACAACGTGCGCCGCAAGGTGCGGCCGAACTGGGCGAGCTGGCGGGCGGGCAGCGGCCCGACGATGCCGGCCAGATCGTCCTCGATGTCCCAGCGCAGGTTGTCCATCAACCAGTGCATCTCGCCAGCGAAAGCGGCATCGCCCTGCACGCTGACGGTGGGCGCCTCTCCCGTGAATGCACCCAGAGCCAGCTTGGCGGGGTTGGATGCATCGATCTCGATGCGCAGGCCGCCGGCGCCTGCCGGGGCGGCGTCCAGGCGTTCAAAAAGACCCGCTGGTGTGACACCGAGTATCAAATCAGGCGCCGCCGGCAGCAGGCTAGGCCAGCCTGCCAGGTGGACGACGAGCCCACGCCCAGCCAGCGGCCGCAGGCGTTGCGCCGCGATGGGCTCCCGCGACACGACATGGTTGATCAGCAAAACAAGGCGATCCTGCAGGGCCGGCATCAGCAAGGGCGAGATGGACGGCAGCGGAGGCAGGGGCGGCAGGGGCGGCAGGGGCCAGGAAGCAGACATATACAAGATTGTAGGCAGCGGACCATGAACAGGGGACGCCGACGGTTCGGCCGTCAAATTTGTTGGTAGAGAATCCCTGATCCTTTTCAGCCTCGGGTACACCCTGACCCGAGGACTACCAAACCCACCAAGATGTTTGAGGACCGCAGCTACAAGAGGACGTTCTACAGCGCACCGCAGTCGGTCGAATCCCTGATCGCCGCTTTCCTGGAGCCCGGCATCATCGTTCTGACCTTTCTTGTCGTGAACGGTCACTTCGACGAGCCGGTGCTGCGCCCCACCCTGACGCTGTGCCTGCTCGTCTTCGCCCTCACCTTCCCGGGCCGCAACCGCTTCAGCGACCACCCGGCCAGCGCCCTTGTGGACGTGCTGTCCTCCTGGCTGGTGCTGCTGGGCATCCTGCTGCTGTGCGGCTACGCCACCAACAGCCTGCACTATTTCGAGGACGAGGTGCTGCTGTGGTGGGCCGTCATCACACCTGCCGTCCAGATCGCCGCCATCGAGACGGGCCGGCGCATCCAGCAATGGCGGGCACGCGACCCGGGCGCGCGCCGCACGGCGGTCGTCGTCGGCGCGGGCGTGCTGGGCCACAAGGTGGCGCGAGCGCTGCGCGACTCTCAGGGCGTCGTCTGCCTGGGCTATTTCGACGACCGTGCGCCTGAGCGCCTGCACCCGGAAGCCGGCGCCTCCATCCTGGGCACCCTGCCCCAGCTCAGCGAGTTCGTGCGCGACAAGGGCGTGCGCGAGGTCTACATCACCCTGCCCCTGGGGTCGCAGCCTCGCATCGTCGAGTTGCTGGAACAGGTGCAGGGCACGACGGCCTCGCTGTTCTTCGTGCCCGACGTGTTCGGCATCAGCATCATCCAGGGCCGCCTGCAGGACATCTCGGGCGTGCCGGTGGTCGGCATCTGCGAGACGCCCTTCACCGGCACCAACCAGCTGATCAAGCGCGTCAGCGACGTCATTCTGGCCACATTGATCCTGATCCTCATCTCGCCCATCCTGCTTGCCCTGGCCATTGGCGTGAAGCTCAGCTCACCAGGCCCTGTCATTTTCAGGCAGAAGCGCAACGGCCTGGATGGCGAGGAGATCATCGTCTACAAGTTCCGCTCGATGCGGACACAGGACAATGGTCCCGTGGTCAAACAGGCCACCAAGGGCGACGCGCGCATCACGCCCTTTGGCGCCTTCATCCGCCGCACCTCGCTGGACGAACTGCCGCAATTCATCAATGTGCTGCAGGGTCGCATGAGCATCGTCGGGCCGCGCCCGCACGCCGTGGCCCACAACGAGGAATACCGCAAGATCATCAAGGCCTACATGGTGCGCCACAAGGTCAAGCCGGGCATCACCGGCTGGGCCCAGGTGAATGGCCTGCGCGGCGAGACCGACACCATCGACAAGATGGTGGCGCGCGTCGAATACGATCTGGAATACCTGCGCAACTGGTCACTGGCCCTCGATCTGCAGATCATTCTGCGGACGGTAAGGCTGGTGGTGTTTGATCGACATGCCTTTTAAGCCCATTCGAATCTCCACCACAGCGCGGCTTGTAGCACTTGCCGCCGCGGTCGCTGCCTTGGGACAGCCGGCGTGGGCGCAGACGGACGACACCGCCCCTTTCTACATCGGTGGCTCGCTGGGCGTCACCCATGTCTCCAACATCTTCCGCGAGAGCAGCGCGAGCAACAACGACAACGTGGTCAGCATCGGCCTGCTCGGCGGGCTGGACGAGCGACTAGGGCGCCAGCACCTCAGGCTGGATGGTTCGGTGCAGGACAACCGCTACCGCAACAACCGCGAACTGAACAATCTGTCCTACACAGCACGAGCAGCGCTGGACTGGCAGACCGTTGGCGACCTCTCCGGCACGCTGAGTGCCAAATCGGACCGCTCGCTGGCCGACTTCAACGTCGGCAACGGCGTCACGCAGATCTTCAAGAAGAACAACGAGCGCAACGACGAATACCAAGCGGTTGCGCGCTTGGGCGTCGGCACGCGCTACTCCCTGGAAGGCGGCTGGCTGTATCGCCGGCGTGAATTCACCGCTGAAGAATACGACCGCTTCGCCTACCACCAGAACACCGCTTCCCTGGGCGTCTACGCCATGCCAGGAGGCAATGTGAGGCTGGGGCTGGTCGCCCGCCACAGCAAGGGCCAGAACCCTCGCTATCCCAACGGCTTCTTCACGATCGACCCCGCCACCCTGCAGCCCAGGGCGCTTACGGAGCCCAACGACTACACGCGCGACGACATCGACTTCACCGTGCGCTGGAGTACCGGCGGCCGCAGCACGCTGAACACCCGCATCAGCCGCAGCAAAACCAAGAACAGTCTCCAGGTCCTGAGCGACTTCAGTGGCACGACCGGCTCCGTCGGCTGGAACTGGCAGCCGACGGCCAAGCTGCAGTTCAACCTGCAGTACTCCCGCGACACGGGCCAGGAGAGCGTCGTCCGCGCGCCGGACGTGAACCGCATCTACACGACCTGGCAGCTTGGCAGCAACTACGCCCTCACCGGCAAGCTCAGCCTCAGCGCCAATGCCGCCGACAAGCGTACGCGGCGCACCACCGAGGCGTCCACCGCCCTCTTTGATGCCTTCGAGGCCAGCAAGACCTACAACCTCGGCCTGCGCTGGRCCTTCTCGCGCGGCATCAGCCTGGGCTGCCAGTACGACCATGCCAGCCGGGACAGCAGCGTGCCACTGTACGTCTACAGCGCCAGCAGCTATGGCTGCACCGGCCAAGTCATCCTCTACTGATGACCACCATCCTGCTCACCGGGGCCGCCGGCTACATCGCATCGCACACCTGGCTGGCGTTGCAACAGGCGGGCTACCGTGTCGTGGGCGTCGACAACTTCGTCAACAGTTCTCCTGTCGTGCTGGAGCGCCTGGCCGAACTCGCCAGCGCGCCCATCGAGTTCGAGCGCGCCGACGTCTGTGACGCTGCGGCCATGGACGAGATCTTCGGCAGCTACCGGCCAGCCGCGGTCGTGCACTTCGCCGCCTACAAGGCCGTTGGCGAATCGGTCAGCCAGCCGCTGGCCTACTACCGCAACAACSTCGGYGGSCTGGTCAAYACCTGCGAGGYCATGAARCGCCAYGGYTGCAYGCGCATGGTGTTCAGCTCCAGCGCCACCGTCTACGGCGCWCCSGAMAARCTGCCSCTGCGCGAGGACGCRYCGACCTCSTCGACCAACCCCTAYGGCGCSACCAAGCTGATGGGCGAGCAGATCCTGCACGACCTCGGCATCGCAGAGTCAGCTTGGCAGACCGCCTGCCTGCGCTATTTCAACCCGGTCGGCGCCCATGAGAGTGGCCGCATCGGCGAAGACCCGCGCGGCACGCCCAACAATCTGATGCCCTATGTCGCCCAGGTGGCGGTGGGCCGGCGCGCCAAGCTCTCGGTCTTTGGCAATGACTACCCGACGCCTGACGGCACCGGGGTGCGCGACTACATCCATGTCAGCGATCTGGCCGAGGGCCATGTCGCCGCATTGCGCTGGCTGCTGGCCAACACCGGCTCGCTGACCGTCAACCTCGGCACCGGCCAGGGCTACAGCGTGCTCGATCTGGTGCGCGCCTACGAGGCCGCCAGCGGCCGCAGCGTGCCCTACGAAATCGTCGCGCGCCGCCCCGGCGACATCGCGGCCTGCTGGGCCGACCCGGCGCTGGCACGCGAAATGCTCGGCTGGCAAGCCAAACTCGATCTCGCCCGCATGTGCCAGGACAGCTGGCGCTGGCAACAACTCAACCCCCACGGATTTCACCCCGCATGATTCAAGTCCAACCCGTCATCATGGCCGGCGGCTCAGGCACCCGGCTCTGGCCACTGTCGCGCAGCGGCTATCCCAAGCAGTTCCTCGTGCTGTCGGGCAACGAAAGCCTGTTCCAGTTGGCTGCGCGCCGCCTGGCTGCGCTGGCCTCGCCCGAATTCGAGCTGGCCGGCCCCTGCATCGTCGGCAACGAGGAGCACCGTTTTCTCGTGCTGGACCAACTGCGCGAGACCCGGCAGGAGCCCAGCAGCGTGCTGCTGGAGCCGCTGGGCCGCAACACGGCGCCGGCGCTGACGCTGGCCGCGTTGGCCGCGCTTGAGGGTGGCAAGGATCCGGTGCTCGTCGTCACCCCGGCCGACCAGACCGTCACCAACCCCGCCGCGTTCACCAAGGCGCTGCAGGATGCGGTTCGCATCGCCGCCGAGGGTGCCATCGCCATCCTCGGCATCACGCCGGACCGGCCCGAGACGGGCTATGGCTATATCCGCACCTCGGGTGACTCCGCCGGCCTGGCGGTCGCGCAGTTCGTCGAGAAGCCCAACCTCGAGACGGCCGAGCGCTATCTGGCCGAAGGCGATTACTWCTGGAACAGCGGCATGTTCGTGCTGCGCGCCAGCGTCTGGATGAAGGCGCTGGAGCGCTTCCGCCCCGACATCGCCACCGCCACGCGCGCCGCCTGGGACGCGCGCAAGACCGACGCCAAATTCGTGCGCCCCGGCAAGCCGGAGTTCGCCGCCGTGCCCAGCGAATCCGTCGACTACGCCGTCATGGAGCGCTGCCCCGGGACGGACATCCCCCTGCGCATGGTCGCGCTGGATGCCGGCTGGAACGACCTGGGTGCCTGGGAGGCCGTCTGGCAGGTGGCCGACAAGGATGCCGATGGCAATGCCTTCGTCGGTGACGCCCTGTTCGCCGACAGCAAGAACACCCTGGTCCACGCCACCAGCCGCCTTGTGGGCGTCGTGGGCCTGACGGACATCGTCGTCGTCGAGACGGCCGATGCCGTGCTCGTCAGCGACCGTTCGCGCAGCCAGGAGGTCAAGCAGATCGTCAACCGCCTGGGCGCCGAACAACGCGGCGAACATGCCCTGCACCGCAAGGTGCACCGCCCATGGGGCTGGTATGACAGCATCGATTCGGGCGAGCGCTTCCAGGTCAAGCGCATCATGGTCAAGCCCGGCGCGTCCCTGAGCCTGCAGATGCACCACCACCGCGCGGAGCACTGGATCGTCGTCAGCGGCACGGCCGAGATCGTCAACGGCGACAAGACCATCCTGCTGACCGAGAACCAATCCACCTACATCCCGCTGGGCCAGACCCACCGCCTGGCCAACCCGGGCAAGGTGCCGCTGGAGATCATCGAGGTGCAGTCCGGCTCCTACCTGGGCGAGGACGACATCGTCCGCTTCGAGGACACCTACGGGCGGGCCTGAAAGTTCCGGCTTTTCGGCGGCTTGCATGCCGCTTCCCCGTCTAGCATGCCGTCCCGGACCCCATTGAGAATGACGACATGACGATCCTGGTCACCGGCGGTGCCGGTTTCATCGGCAGCAACTTCGTGCTGGACTGGCTGCGCCAATCCGACGAGCCCGTCGTCAACCTCGATGTGCTGACCTATGCCGGCAACCTCGAGAACCTGGCCTCGCTGGACGGCGATGCGCGCCACGTCTTCGTCAAGGGCGACATCTGCGATCGTGCGCAGATCGACCAACTGCTGGCCACGCACCAGCCTCGCGCCATCGTCCATTTCGCGGCCGAGAGCCATGTGGACCGCTCCATCCATGGCCCGGGCGCCTTCATGAAGACGAACGTCGACGGCACCTTTACGCTGCTGGAGGCTACGCGCGCCTACTGGGGCGGGCTGGCGGATGAGGCCAAGGCGGCCTTCCGCTTCCATCACGTCTCGACCGACGAGGTCTATGGCTCGCTGAAACCGTCGGACCCGCCTTTTGCCGAAACCAATCCCTACGAGCCCAACAGTCCGTACTCGGCCAGCAAGGCCGCCAGCGACCATCTCGTGCGCGCCTGGCACCACACCTATGGCCTGCCGGTCGTCACCACCAACTGTTCGAACAACTACGGGCCCTATCACTTCCCCGAGAAGCTGATCCCGCTGATGATCGTCAACGCGCTGGCGGGCAAGCCCCTGCCCGTCTACGGCGACGGCCAGCAGATCCGCGACTGGCTCTACGTGACCGACCATTGCAGCGGCATCCGCGCCGTGCTGGCCGGTGGCAAGGTGGGCGAGACCTACAACATCGGCGGCTGGAACGAGAAAGCCAACATCGACATCGTCAAGACGGTGTGCGCCTTGCTCGACGAACTCAAGCCCTCGGCAGACGGCCCCTACGCGCGCCTAATCACCTATGTGAAGGACCGTCCCGGCCACGACCGCCGCTACGCCATCGACGCGCGCAAGATCGAGCGCGAACTGGGATGGCGCCCGGCCGAGACCTTCGAGACCGGCATTCGCAAGACGGTGCAGTGGTATCTGGACCATCCGGAATGGGTCGCGCGCGTGCAGAGCGGCGCCTACCGGGACTGGGTCGCCAAGCAATACAGCTGAGCCATGAAGATCCTCCTTCTCGGCAAGGGCGGCCAGGTCGGCTGGGAGTTGCAACGCGCGCTGGCCGTGGCCGGCGAGGTCGTCGCGATGGACCATGACGACGGTGCCGACTTCACCCAACCCGAGGCGCTGCTGGCCCGGGTCAGAGACATCGCTCCCCATGTCATCGTCAATGCGGCTGCACACACCGCCGTCGACAAGGCCGAGAGCGAGCCCGCGCTAGCCCGCCAGATCAACGCCGCCGCGCCCGCCCTGCTCGCCATTGAGGCCAAGCGCATGGGCGCCCTGCTGGTGCATTACTCGACCGACTACGTCTTCGACGGCAGCGGCAGCCATGCCCGTGACGAAGAGGCGCCCATCGGCCCGCTCAGCGTCTATGGCGCAACCAAGGCTGAGGGCGAAGACGCCATCCGCGCCAGCGGTTGCCAGCACCTCATCCTGCGCACCAGCTGGGTCTACGCGGCACGTGGCGGCAACTTTGCCAAGACCATGCTGCGCCTGGCCACCGAGCGCGAGCAGCTCAAGGTCATTGCCGACCAGATCGGTGCACCCACGGGGGCCGAACTGCTCGCCGACCTGACCGTGCACATGCTTCGCGCCGCGCGCGTGAACCCCGCGTTTACTGGCACCTACCATGCGGTGGCCGACGGTACGACGAGCTGGCACGACTACGCCCGCTTCGTCATCGAATTCGCACGCGCCCGCGGCGCCAACATCAAGGTCGCGCCGGATCAGATCCTCGCCATTCCAACGAGCGACTATCCGACGCCCGCCAAGCGCCCGCTGAACTCGCGCCTGGCCACCGCCAAGCTGCAGCAGCGCTTCGGTCTCGTCCTGCCACCCTGGCAGCAGGGCGTCCAGCGCATGCTCGAGGAAATCCTTTAGGACCCCTATGAAGAACCGCAAAGGCATCATCCTCGCAGGCGGCTCCGGCACGCGGTTGCACCCGGCCACACTGGCCGTCAGCAAGCAGCTGCTGCCGGTCTATGACAAGCCGATGGTCTATTACCCGTTGAGCACATTGATGCTCGCGGG
Organism: Roseateles sp. P5_E1; assembly: GCF_054049335.1. NCBI lineage: Bacteria > Pseudomonadati > Pseudomonadota > Betaproteobacteria > Burkholderiales > Sphaerotilaceae > Roseateles > Roseateles sp. P5_E1. The sequence continues at coordinate 81,776 of NZ_JBFUMN010000015.1, read as the reverse complement.
CATTCGCGACATCCTGCTGATCAGCACCCCGCAGGACACCCCCCGCTTCGAAGCCCTGCTCGGCGATGGCGCACGCTGGGGCTTGAACATCAGCTATTGCGTGCAGCCCAGCCCCGATGGCCTGGCCCAGGCCTTCATCCTCGGCCGCGACTTCGTTGGCGGCGCGCCCAGCGCCCTCGTGCTGGGCGACAACATCTTCTACGGCCATGACTTTGCCGGCCTGCTCGGCAGCGCCACCGGCCGCGACAACGGCGCCAGCGTCTTCGCCTATCACGTGACCGACCCCGAGCGTTACGGCGTGGTCGACTTTGATGCCCAGCAACGCGCGCTGTCCATCGAAGAAAAGCCGAAAAGCCCGAAGAGCAATTACGCGGTGACGGGCTTGTACTTCTACGACGAACAGGTCTGCGACATCGCCGCCGCCATCAAGCCCAGCGCCCGCGGCGAACTCGAGATCACCGACGTCAACGCCCAATACCTGCGCCAGGGCCAGCTCAATGTCGAGATCATGGGCCGCGGCTATGCCTGGCTGGATACCGGCACCCACGACAGCCTGCTCGAAGCCGGCCAATTCATCGCCACACTGGAAAAGCGCCAGGGCCTGAAGGTGGCCTGCCCGGAAGAGATTGCCTACCGCGCCGGTTGGATCGACGCGGCCCAGGTCGAGGCCCTGGCCAAGCCGCTCGCCAAGAATGGCTACGGCCAGTACCTGCTCAAGCTGCTGACCGACCGCGCCTTCTGACATGAACGTGATCCCCACCGCCCTGCCCGAGGTCCTGCTCATCGAGCCCAAGGTCTTTGGCGACGCTCGCGGCTTCTTCATGGAGACCTGGAACGAGGAACGCTTCAACAAGGCGCTGGGCTACAACGTCCACTTCGTGCAGGACAACCATTCGCGCTCCTCGCGCGGCGTGCTGCGCGGCCTGCACTACCAGCTCAACCCGCAGCCCCAGGGCAAGCTCGTGCGCTGCGTGACTGGCGCCGTGTTCGACGTGGCCGTCGACATGCGGCGCTCCAGCGCCAATTTCGGCCGCTGGGTCGGCTTTGAGCTGTCGGCCGAGAACCAGCGCCAGATCTGGATCCCGCCCGGTTTCGCCCATGGCTTCGTCGTCATCAGCGAAACCGCGGATTTTCTCTACAAGACCAGCGGACCCTACGCGCCTGAGTACGAAGGCTCGGTGCGCTGGGATGATCCCGGCATCGCCATCGCCTGGCCGCTGGACGGCATCACGCCTCAGCTGTCAGCCAAGGATGTGGCCGCCCCACTGCTGGGCGCCGCCAGGTGTTTCGATTAGCTCGGCTTCCACGGAGCGCACGAGCCAGGAGTTGTTCAACATGAAGAATCCCTCATGCCGCCTTGCCCGCTGTCTCGCGCTGATTGTTTCCTTGGTCGCCTGCAGTGCGGCTTCCGCGCAGTCGCTCGAAATCAAATGGCTCGGCGAAGGCAGGTACACCCGGACCGTCAAGGTGCAGCCCGCCAAGACCTACGAGTTTTGCGGCGAACTCAAAGCAAACCAGAAGCTGATCTGGTCCTTCGAATCGTCCCAGACGCTGAGCTACGCCATCTACCAGATGGATGGCAGCCACAAGACGCCGGTGGGAGCCTCGACGGACGGCTGGAGGGCCAACGGCAAGGTCGAAGCGCCATCGGCCGGACGCTACTGCTGGACATGGACCAACGGCAGCGACAAAGCGATAGAACTGGCGTTTGACCTCAAGCCACAGCCCTAGTGCGGCTTTGAACGAAGGCGGCTCTCAGCCACGACCAATGCCGCGATAGTCGATGCCCAGCGCCTTCATCAGCTTGGGGTCATAGAGATTGCGGCCGTCGAACACGACAGGCGCCTTGAGCGTCGACTTGATGGCGTCGAAGTCCGGCGTGCGGAACTCCTTCCATTCGGTCACGATCAGCAACGCGTCCGCACCCTGCAGCGCCGCCTCGGCACGCTCGACCAGCGTCACGTCGTCGCGCGGGCCGAGCACGCGGGCTGTCTCGGGCATCGATACCGGGTCATAGGCCGCCACCGTCGCGCCGCGCTTCGTCAGCTCGTCGATGACCACCAGCGACGGTGCTTCGCGCATGTCGTCGGTATTGGGCTTGAAGGCCAGGCCCCAGATGGCGAAGCGGCGGCCCTTGAGGTCGTCTCCGAAACGCGCAACAACCTTGTCGACCAGCACGCGCTTCTGACGCTCATTGGCCTCTTCCACGGCCGTCAGCACTTTCAGAGGGATACCGTTATCGGCAGCGGTCTTGACCAGCGCCTTGACGTCCTTGGGGAAGCAGGAACCGCCGTAGCCGGCCCCTGCATAGAGGAACTGGTAGCCGATGCGCGGGTCCGAGCCGATACCGCGGCGCACCAGCTCGATGTCGGCGCCGACGCGCTCGGCCAACAAGGCCAGTTCGTTCATGAAGCTAATGCGCGTGGCCAGCATCGCGTTGGCGGCGTATTTGGTGAACTCGGCACTCTTCACGTCCATGACCAGCATGCGGTCCTGGGTGCGGTTGAAAGGCGCGTACAAGGCGCGCATCAACAGCGTGGCCTGCTCATCGTCGGAACCGATGACGACACGATCGGGCTTCATGAAGTCGTCGACCGCCGCGCCTTCCTTCAGGAACTCAGGGTTGGAGACGACGGCATAGGCCATGTCACCCAGGCCGCGCTTTTCGAGTTCTTCCTTGACCGCGGCGCGGACCTTGTCGGCCGTGCCGACCGGCACCGTGCTCTTGTCGACGATGACCTTGTAGTCGGTCATGCGTTGGCCGATGGAGCGGGCCGCGGAAACCACGTATTGCAGGTCGGCCGAGCCGTCTTCGTCGGGCGGCGTGCCCACGCCGATGAAGAGAAGCGTGCCGTGCTGGACGGCCATGTCCACGTCGGTCGTGAACTGCAGGCGGCCGGCCGCCACATTGCGGCGCACCACCTCCAGCAGACCGGGTTCGTGGATGGGGATCTCGCCATCGTTCAGGACACGGATCTTTTCGGGATTCACGTCCAGGCAAACCACGTGGTTGCCCATCTCGGCCAGGCAGGCCCCGGTGACTAGGCCGACATAGCCGGTGCCGATGGCGGTGACTTTCATTCTCTATCCTCTTGCAGAAACGGTTCACGCGTTTGTAACGCAGGCGCATGACAGCGCCGTTGGGATCAGACCTTGTAGTAGTCCCGATACCAGGCGACAAAGCGCTGGATGCCTTCGGGTACAGGCATGGCAGGGCGGAAGTCCGTCCATGCCGCCAGCTCTTCTACATCGGCATGCGTGGCCGGCACGTCGCCATCCTGCAGCGGCATGAAGTTCTTGACCGCCTCGCGGCCCACGGCCTGCTCGATGGCCTCGATGAAGCTCATTAGCTGGATGGGCGCATGGTTGCCAATGTTGAAGACCCGGTAAGGTGCGCTGGAGCGCGCCGGATCGGCCTTGGCGGGATCGTAATCAGGATCGGAAGTTGCCGTGCGGTCCAGCACGCGCACGACGCCCTCGGCGATATCGTCGACATAGGTGAAGTCGCGAATCATCTTGCCGTGGTTGAACACGTTGATGGGCCGCCCCTCGATGATGGCCTTGGTGAACAGGAACAGCGCCATGTCCGGCCGGCCCCAGGGACCGTAGACCGTGAAGAAGCGCAGGCCCGTCGTCGGCAACCCGAAAAGGTGCGAGTAGGTGTGAGCCATCAGTTCGTTCGCCTTCTTCGTCGCCGCGTAGAGGCTGATGGGATGGTCGACGCTGTGATGCTCAGAGAACGGCATCAGCGTGTTGCCGCCGTAGACGCTGGAGCTGGACGCGTAGGCCAAATGCTGCACGCCGCTGTGGCGGCAGCCTTCCAGGATGTTGGTAAAGCCAACGATGTTGCTGTCGATGTAGGCGTGCGGGTTCTCGATGGAATAGCGCACCCCGGCCTGGGCAGCCAGATGCACCACGCGATCGAAGCGTTCGTCGGCAAAGAGCTTGGTCATGCCGGCGCGGTCCGCCACGTCCATCTGCACGAAGCTGAAACCGGGCTTGGGCGTCAGGCGCGCCAAGCGGTCGTGCTTGAGCTGGGGGCTGTAATAGTCGTTGAGGTTGTCCAGGCCGACGACTTGGTCGCCCCGTGCCAGAAGGATCTGGCTGACATGCATGCCGATGAAGCCGGCGGCGCCGGTGACCAAAACCTTCAAGACGTATCCCCCAAAACTATGTTCGCAAAGCTCGCGGCCGCGCCGTCAAGCCGCTATTCTGATCGACGTTGGCTATCCAGGCTCGATTTGCCTGCCGACGCCAGCGGCAGCGCCCACGCGCATCGCCCCATCCGTGCCCCTGTCCGAGCTTGTCCTGGCCCAAGTTGCTCCGGCTCGAAACTTCAAGCGCCCCTCGTACGCAACCGCCTCATGCTTCCTGGTCACTCCACGCTCTCAGAAACCAAGCTGTTCGGCATTCGCCTGTCTGTCGGCTCCATGCCGACGGCCGTGGAGTCAATCATGGCCCAGGCCCGGCAGGCACAAGGCGGGCTGGTCTGCGTCGCCAACGTCGACATGCTGACCCGCGCAAAGCGCACGCCGCGGCTTGCGCAGCTGATGGAGAACGCCACGACCGTCGTGACCGACGGCATGCCCCTGGTATGGGCGCTGCGCGCCTTCCAGCAGCGTCAGGACGCGGAACGGGTATATGGCCCGGGGCTTGTGCTCGATCTGGCCGAACGCGCTGCGCAGGAGCAGGTCAGCGTGTTCTTCTACGGCGGCACGCCCGAGGAGCTCGAGCATCTGCAACGCAATCTGCTGGCGAGCTTTCCCACATTGCAGATCGCCGGTCTGGTCTCGCCGCCCATGCTGCCGGCCGAGCCGCCCTTCGACGCCGAAATCGTCCAGCGCATCAATGAGTCGGGCGCAGGCATCGTATTCGTCGGCCTTGGTTGCCCCAAGCAGGAATTCTGGATGGACACCCATCGCAGCCAGCTGAAGCCAGTTGCCATCGGTGTGGGCCTGGCGTTTGCGCTGATCGCCGGCACCAAGAAACAAGCGCCGAAATGGATGCGCGAATCGGGCCTCGAATGGCTCTTCCGCCTTGGTCAGGAACCTGGCCGCCTGTGGAAGCGGTATCTTGTCGGTAACTCGCTATTTGTTTGGTATGCACTGAGAGAGTGCCTAACCCCCGTAAGCAAACGTACGAGCGGGCACTAATTGGCGCGTGTTTTATTGAGTTACGAATGGCGCTCTGGAAGCGCGGCAGAGTTGGCGCTTGCGATTTTTCGTAGTCGAGAGAATGCTGACTAGAGCGGCTCGTTTGCCCGCTTCCTCTTACCGGGCCCACCTTCAATGCTGTATCGATCCACCTCCCGTTCGCCCATGCAACTGTCCGCGCTGACGAGTGCCATCATTGGCTCAGTGCTTGCCGTGACCGCCTGTGGCGGTGGCGGGGGCGGGAGCGCGGATTCGCACTCGCAGGCCGCAGTCGCTCCCGTCGACAGCTCCGCGTCGGCTGCGGTAGCCAGCGCCGCTGCAGCCTCGGCGGCTGAGGCCCCGGCATCGGCCGCTTCCGCGGCGTCCGCTGCGCAAGCCGTGACGACGGCAGCCACACCCACGACAGGTGCGCGCGCTGCCACCTCGACCGTGACGGGCAGCAGCACTACGACACCTGGAAGCTCGACGTCCGGCAGCGGCACGCAGACGCAGGGCAGCGTCACCATCCTCGCGACAACGAGCGGGGGCGGCCAACTCAATAGCACCACGGTCGCGAGCACGGCCGCCGCCACAGCTGGCCCTACCGCCAAGATCGCAGCGGCAACCTCCGAAGTGGTGTCCGACGTTCGCATCTACGTCGAAGCCAATGGCAGCGACGCCGCGACTGGGGCCACCCAGACCGTCGGCGCCGCGGACGGCCCCGTCCTGACATTGGCACGCGCTCAAGCGCTCGCTCGCGTCAAGCTGGCCGCCATGCTCGCCGGCTCGGCGACCCGCCTGCCGGTACGTGTGCTGATCGGCCCCGGCACCTACCCGCTCAGCAGCACGCTGGGGTTCAACTCGTCCGACTCCGGCACGACAGCGGCTCCTGTCAGTTATGAGGCGCGCCAGGTCGGCACGGTCACCATCAGCGGCGGCAAATCGCTTGGCACGCAGACGGCACCCAGCACGGTCACCGCGCTGAGCTTCAATGCGCCGGTCGATGCCGCCGTGATCCCCGGCGGTTCACAGCTCTATGTCAACGGCCGCCGCGCCATCCTGGCCCGCCAGCCCAACGCCGGTTCGGCGTGGTTCGTCCAGCGGCCCATCGTGCTTGCCACCGACCCGATAGACAACCAAGGCTCTGAGGCCTTTGCGCCGGCCGCTGCCGACCTTACCTGGATGGCCAACCTCAGTGCCGCCGACAAGGCGCGCGCCATCGTCGACGTGATGCACTCGTGGACGAGCAGCCGCCACCACCTGTACACGCTGGGCACACCCACCGGTGCGGTGCGCGTGACGCCCCGGTCGCTCTGGCCCTTCCAGAACTTTGGCGTGTCGCAGCGCTACTTCGTGGAGAACGTCGTCGCCGCACTGGATGCGCCGGGCGAGTGGATCTACGAGAGCGGCGTGATCCGCTACATTCGCCAGGCCGACGAAGCCGGCCAATCGGTCACGCCCACCCTGCCCCTGCTCGAGAAGCTGTTCCTCATCCAGGGCGAGTCCAACACCAAGCAGGTACAGAACCTGCGCTTCATCGGCCTGTCGTTCGCGCACACCCGCTTCCTGACGCCTGCCACCGGCTTCGTCGACCACCAATCGGCAGTCGAGCTGGGCGCCGCCATCGAGGTCAACAAAGCCCGCGCCATCGTCTTCGATCAATGCCAGGTCTCGCAGACGGCGGCCTGGGGTATCTGGCTGCGCGACAGCGTGCGGGAGTCCAAGGTCAGCAATTCGACCTTCACCAACACCGGTGCGGGCGGCATTCGCGTCGGCCTGACCAGCCAGAGCCCCAGCGACACCTACGCCAGCGGCGCCAATCAGATCAACGGCAATAACGTCTCTGAGACTGGCAAAGTCTTCCCAGGCGCAGCGGCCATCTGGCTGGGCCAGACCTGGGACAACCAGGTGCAGTGGAACAACGTCTACCGCACAACCTACACCGGTATCTCGGTGGGCTGGACCTGGGGCTACGCCGATGCCGGCTCTGGACGCAACAAGATCAACGGCAACCTGCTCTACAACATCGGCCAGGGCCAGATGGCCGACCTGGGCGGCATCTACACACTGGGCAAGTCGCCAGGCACCACGATCACGAACAACGTGATCCGCGAGGTGCGCCATTACGGTGGCAATGGCGGTGGCGGCTGGGGCCTATACAACGACCAGGGCAGCAGCGGCATCATCATGCAGACCAATGTCGTGGTTGGCACGGACAGCGGCGGCTACTTCCTGCAATACGGTCGCGACAACACGCTGCATAACAATGTGTTCGTGGCCAGTGACGCGCCGGACGTTAACGTCGGCCGTCTGGACACCGCGACCAACCTGACCGTGCGCGCCAACCTGTTTGTCTCCAACAAGCCGCAGGTCTTCGGCAACCTGGCCAAGGCGCCAGAGGTGGCGGCCTCCATCAACGAGGTCTCCAGCAACCTCAGCACCACCGTTGACAACTCGATCTGCGGCACCGGCTGCACCACCAGCAAGACGGCGATCACGACGACCTCGGCACCGTTGTCCGTCAGCAGCAACTCCGCGACATGGACGCCCGTCATCAATACAGCGCTGGGGATCAAAGGCACCACGGCCGCCCTTGCCGTGCTTGCATTGCCTGCGCCAGCCCTGCCTGCGGTGATCGGCAAGGAACTGCTGGCACCCGCCTTGGTAGCAACCGGCCTGGAATGGACGCTCGACATCGCCGGCACGACCGCTGGTTCACGGCCCTCGACAGGCTTTACCTACATCCTCGGCAACGATCCCAACTCGATAAAGGTCATCAACAAGGCAGACGCCCCGGGCGGCAAATGCTTGGCCTACTACGACAACGCCACGTTCCAAAATACCTACGAGCCGATGGCGTATGCCAAGCTGAACCACACGACGGGGATCACCACGGTCGAGTTCAGCCTGCAGATCGATGCCGCCACCAGTTTCTGGCACGAGTGGCGCGATGACGGCAGCCCCTATGAAGGCGGCCCGACGATGTTCATCAGTTCCAAGGGTGTTCAAGTCCGTGGCACTACGGTTGCCTCGGTCGATGTGGGGCAATGGATCAAGTTCAAAGTGACGGCCCCCATGGCGCAGCCAAGCGGCGTATGGAAGCTGGAGATGACGCGGACCAACGGGGAGAAGGTGACCGTCAACAACTTGGCCATGAAGACAGCCAACTTCAAGCGCCTCAACTGGCTTGGCTTTATTTCGAATGGCGTCACCCCGGCGAGTTCGTGCCTTGCCGGTCTGAAGGCTTCAAACCTGTAAGGTCGCCACGCTGTCGCCAGACCTGCTGGCTTCACCCCACTTCGGGAGCCCGGTGCGATGCATCGCGGCTCCCGCTTTCATTGCTGCGCACAGCTGCGCTGTTGTCACATCGGCTGCATGTACGCCCGATCAGCTCAAGGCCGCGCAGGCGCTTTCGGTTGCCCTAGAAGCAATGAGCCGAGGCCGCGCCTGATCTTGTCGGTATGTCTTTCAAACAACCAAAAGAATCCGTAGCAGCAGACGTACACCAAAGCGATCCACACGAACAAGAACGTCAGGTTGAAAGTCGTGGGCTGTACCTGAACACCGACCAGGCCAAAGGAGAACGCGACAGCCACCATCAGCAGCATCACCGGGAAGTGAATCACATAGGTGCTGTACGAGAAATCGGCAAGACGATGGTGCAGGCGGGAAAAGCTGGGCGCACGGCGCAAGCCGGTTGCTGCGCAGACCAACAACAGGGTGTATGCGAGGCCAAACAACAGGTCGCGTCCAAAGCCTGAGAAAACCCCGGCTTCGTCAGCTGCGGTTTCAACGTTATGGCTCAGCCGCGACGCAATGAGTGCGCCACCGAACAGGAGCGCGCCGAGCCAAAACGGGGGGAAGCGCCGCCCACGCTCTATCCACTCTGCCGCGGCGACACCAAGGCACCACACGCACACCCACAGCATCAGGCGTGGCGGTAACAGTACGGTCAACAGCAGCAGTAGCACCAACAGGGCTGCCTTGCGCCCCCGACTGGGTGCTAGCAACCCGCCGGCTAGCAGCGCGAACGCCGTGTAGTACCACCATTCGTTGGCCAGGCTCCACAGCGGCGCATTGCTGCCCAAACGCGGCACGCTTATCCCTTGCAGCATCAGGAGATTGCCAAGAAATGTCGACAGCCCGAGATTCTCGGAAACCGTCGTGTTCATAGAGCTTCCGTACTGCGCAGCGGCCGTGTAGAGGGCGCTATGGTTGAAGAAATGCCACCCGATCCAGTCAAGGGTCGCGCCCAGCAAAAGGCCAGGAATCAGGACGGTGTATATGCGGCTTACGCGTGCGACGGCATAGGTGCCAAGGTTGACCCCCTTGGTCCTCCATTTCTGCAAACTCAAGCCCCCCACCAGATAGCCGCTGATCACGAAAAAGACAACGACAGCCTCGTGCCCAAGGCCAGTGAAGAAATAGAGTGCCTTGATGGCCATGTTTGGTGCGAGCACCTGCCTGTAATCAACAAGAAGCAGGTGCCGCGCGTGGGCAATGACCACCAAAGCAGCGGCTAACCATCGCGACCAGTTCAGAAAGGTGGAAAACGGCTGGGCTATCACGATGGTCAAGGCGACGTGGTGCCGAGGGCAGCGGTAGCGCCACCCTCGCGCTTCGCCAACCCTGCGACCAGGTTGGCGAACCGGTCCGCAAACTGCGACCGTGACTGACGGTAGTGCAACAGCGCCTGCTGCTGCGTGTCGCCGCGCGATGCGGCATTCGGGAGCGTTGCCCAAGCATCGCGCAGGCACGCGGCGAGTTCCTGGGAGCTGGTCGGCTCAAAATAGCGCGCCAGCGGGCCGGCTTGTTCGCGATGGAGCGGAATGTCGGACAAGACCATGGGCACGCCCAGCGCCTTCGCCTCCTCCACCGTTGTGCTCCAGCCTTCGAACAGCGAAGGATTGATGAGGGCCGCCGAGCCCATCGCCAGCGGCATCACATGCTCGTAGGGCACCAACCCGAGAAAACGGAACTGCTGCTCCAGACCGTACTGACGGGCCAGCGCGAGCACCTTCTGAGGGTGATCGGGATTGCGCGCATCTGCCGCCTTGCCCGTGCTGACAATGACAACCGGGTCACCGGCCTGCTTGAGCAGGTGCAGCGCTTCGATGACCACAAGGTGGTTCTTGTGCCGCCACAGCTGATTCGGCATGTAGAAGTAGCGCTCGGACAGGCCATGCGATCGGAGCACCTCGGGAACAGCCAACTGTCGCGCCGGGTCTGGCGGCGTGACACAGAAAGGCAGCACTGAAATGCGTCCGCGCGAGGCCGGAAAGAACCGCTCACAATCCTGGCGCGCATCCTCGCTGCTGACCATCAGCCGCGTCGCACAGCGGCTCAGCGCTGCGTAGCCCAGATCGCGCTTGAGCCGATTGGCCGTCGAAAACATCTGCGGCAGATGCCGGTGCTGGAAGTCGGCAATCCAGGCCAACGTGGGCATCGGGAAACGATAGCCATACCAGGCTGCATGCTGGAACACGACATCAATCCGCTGCTCGCGGAAAGCGCGCAGCGACACCGAGTCGCGTTGCAGCACGGCACTCCCCAGCAGGCGCACCGTACGCGTGCCCGCTGACGCGCCCCAACCCGGCACCACCACGGGCGGCTGCGCCAGAAAGGGTAGCAGGATGGCCACACTGTCTGCGGGTGTTTCCGGCGCGATGAACAGCACCGCCTCGACGGGCTTGGACGGCAGGTCAGCCACGGCCGAGAGCAGGTTGCGCAGGTAGTTGATGCCACCCGTCCAACCATCGCCACCAAAGATGGTGAAGGCCACGCGCGTCATCGGGCTTCCTCCTGCACCGCCGCCGCATGCTGGGCGCGGAACCAGGCCACGTAGTCGTCCAGACCTGCACCCCACTCCCGCGTGGGCGTGAAGCCCGCCGCACACACCTTTGACACATCGGCCACCAGGCGCACCGGGTCTCCGGGCCGCGCCTGACCCGAGAACTCCGCCGCGCAACCGCTGCCCCATGCGGTGCACAGGCGCCGTGCAATCTCGCGCACGGGCGTAGCAACACCCGTACCGCCGTTGATGACCTCGGCCGTGTTGCTCGCCCGCTCGGCCGCCCACAGCATCAGCCGGGCCACGTCGTCCACATGCAGCCAGTCGCGCAACTCATCGCCCGTGCCACCCAGCTTCAGCTGGGTTTCGCCCTGCACCAACCGCGTGCAGGCATCCCACAGCAACTGTTTGCGCAGGCCTGGGCCATAGACCGAGAACAGCCGAACGATGGCGACACGCAGCCCGAAATTGCGGGCGTGCGATTCGAGCGCCAACTCTGCCATGCGCTTGTGAAAGCCATAAGGGCTGTAGGGTGTGGAAGGGGCGGTCTCAGCAATCGGGCCCGAATGCCCAGCGCCGTAGACGGCCGCACTGGACGCCATCACCAGCCGCGCCGTCGGTGCGCGAAGTCGCAGCCATTCAGCCAGCTCGCTGGCAGCCACCACCGAGCGATGAAAGTCCTCTGCAGGCTGCGCAAACGACGGGCCCACGGCACTGCCGCCGGCCAGATGGATGACGATGTCGGGAACGCCGACGAGGGCCGACAAAGCGTCCAGATTGGCAGACGAGATCTCGCCGTTCTGCCATTCAGCCACGCCCCATTGGCCACGCACCGACTCCAGCCACGCGCCATGACCAAGGCCGACCACCTTATGTCCGTTGTCCGCAAAGTGGCGTGCCACGTGGCGGCCGATGAAGCCGCGAGCACCGGTGATCAACACGGTCATCGAATCACCGCTCATCTTCTGCAAGCTCGCGAATAACGCGCGCCGGATTACCAGCTGCGATGGTCCATGGCGGGACATCGCGCGTCACGACAGATCCGGCACCCACCACAGCACCTTCGCCGATGGTGACACCAGGAAGAACGATGCTGCCGAAACCAACCCAGGCCTTATCGCAAATGCGCACTGGCGCAACTTGAACGACAGACCAATCCTTGCTCCCACGCAACCAACCCGTCACGTCATTGGCTCGCTCAGAAAAGCGCAACGAGTGGGAAGCGTGGTCAAAGATCGTCGTGTTCCAAGCAATCATTACATCGTCACCTACGGTAATGCAGCTTGCACAACTGATATCTCCTCCACCGATGAAGCTGCGGTCGCCCACCGTCAAAGTAGCGCCCTCGCGCTCGATGGTTAAGCGAGTCTCCACCCGTGATTCATTGCCAATGCGTAAATGACCGCCCCGGCCCGAGCGTATACGCCAGTAATAGACTTGGCTACCTGCGCCAGCGCTAAGCGAAGCAAATTGCCGTTTGATTCGCCAAAGCGCCAACGAGGACAAAAGCGACTTGATAAGGGATTTCATCCGCTAAGCGAATCTATTTTTCAGGTGACGACGGGCCCGCTCCCAGAAGGTATTCTGCGACCTCAAGAGTGCGGTTACCGTGCCAAAGGCTGCAACGTCGGTCGCGTCTTTTGGGCTTGGCAATTTGACCAAGGCCTGCGTGAATTCCGTCGCCGTGGCGTCCTGAGAACCATTGCCCACAACGCCACAATTCATCCCGGAACCGTCAAATCCTTCATTGCTGACGAGACTGCGCCGAGGATATAACGCAAGTCCGTCGCGCACGAACACACTTAAATACCAACGAATGGCCCAAGAATCAATCATGCCCGCCTTCTGCTTTTTCAGCATCGAGTAGTAAGGGTAGGCATCGCCAAGATTAAATCGCTTGCGCGTCGCTCGACTGCCTTCGACAGTCGAAAATGATTTCATCGAGGGATCGAAGTGTTTCCAGGCCCGTTGCCACGTCGCCCAACCCCACGAGGTGGTGAACGGCAGAAAAACCGCATCGCTTTCATTCGACGACAGATCGACCGGGAACATATGGCCCGAAATCTGCATCACTCTGTCGTCGTTTTCATAGCGCTCAAGCCCGCGGTTCAGAAAATCCAGAAAAACTGGCGCTACGACCAGATCGTCCTCGACCACAATGACCCGGCCATGCTCGGCGCAGAGCCGCCCCACGCCGCTGATGATAGACGCCGCCAGTCCGCGGTTGCTGGGTGCATCATGCACCGTCTTGTTTGGATGCGGGAACTTGCGCGCGACATCGCGCGTTGCCTCCACGGCAGCGTCCTCGTCCGGGCGACGGGAGCCGTCGCAGAAGATGTGCAATTCGCTGCGCAGGAATTCAGGGTTGCGCGCAAGCGCTTCCAGCGTGCGCTGCGTATGCACCGGACGCTTGAATGTGAATAGCGCGATGGGCGCCAGTTCGGCCATGACATGATCCTTCTCAAACAACGGATTCGAAACACCACGACCAGCTCACCCTGCGGGTATGGCAGGTCAAGCGAGTAAAGGTAGCTCGAATTGAATCAATGGTGGCGGTGGAATATCGCCTTGCGGCCTCCGTCAAGCCAGAATCGAAAATAGGGCCAGGCAAAGAACACAGGCCACTGCCAGCTTGCGTGACGGCGTGTGAAATGAAGCCAGGAGCGCCAGGGCAGCCCCTTGCGGCTCAGCATGTGGCGCCAGCGGGCGGCGATTGGCTTGTCTGCGTCCTTGAACGTCCCTGCGGCGCTGTTGTTGTCGCAGGTGCCGTGGAACCCACTCGCCAGCCAGATCTCGACGCCAGCGGCGGTGGCACGCAGGCCATAGTCGATGTCGCCCAGCGCATGCTCGAAGTAAGGGTCGAGATTGCCCACGCGCAGGGCCGCAGCCGCTGGTATCAGCACGACGTTGGCATTGAATGTCTCAACCCGGCGCGGTTGCGCTGCCGGTTCAATCTTGACGAATGTCGTGTACTTGCTCGGGTTGGGCCTCTCCTGCCCGCCGTAGGTCAGTGTCCCCAACATACTGTCACGAGTGCTGCCCACCACGATGACCGGCATTTCTGTGCGCGAACCGCATGCTGCAGCGTCGGCCAGTAAACGCGGCAGCGCATCATCGTCAAGCATCGTGTCATCGTTGAGCAGCAGGTAATAGTCATAGCCCCGCTCCAGGGCAGCCGCAAATGCCCGGTGCATGCCACGACACCAGAACAGGGGCTCTGCGTCGTTGACGATGACATGGACCCAATCGAATGCACCAGATACCTGAGCTGCTGTCTTGTCCGTACTCCCGTCATCCACCAACACAGCATTCAACTGGATCCCATGCAATGCCGCACTAGATCCAAGGCGCGTGAGGCATGCGACCGTCTTGTCGCGCCGGTTGAAGCTCGTCAGCAAGGCACAAACGCGCCGCGGACGATTGATCTCAGCAGAAATATTCATTTCAAAAGGCGCGCTGTCCGTGCAGCAATTGAGTTCGTCTGTCGAGACCATGAACGGGCGCTCTTGAATGAATGAACATTGCCGCGAACGCAAATGCCAGCAGGTGGAGGACGGAATCCATGCCGGAAAGGCCACCAAGGCGCATGGGGCTTTCGGAGAAACAACGAATCATCAGACTAACGAAAGCAATCCCGGCCAGCCCCGAACTGGCCCGCCATGTGCCGGCACAGTTTCGACCCAAGAGGTATACATACCAGGCCAGCGTCAACAAACCAAAAATCCCCGCTTGCCCGGCAGTCTGAAAGAACTGGTTGTGCGCATGTCCGGCAGACATGAAGTTGTTTTGAAAACGATAAAGAGGATCCCAAATCGAAGGCCCATAGCCAAACAAGGGGTTTTTCAGCAGTTCATTCCAGCTGATTTCCCAGATCCGCGTGCGACCGGTGAAAGTGATCCCCTCCTTGAAATTCAGCAGGCGGTCCAGCAGGCCGGCATAGGCCGACAGTGCAAACGCCAGCGCCGCCAGCGATCCAACGACGGCGCCGGCGAAGACGAGTTTCAGCGTGAATTGGCCGGGCATGCTCGACTTCGAGTAGCCACGAATATCCTCGAAGCGCACAAAGATCGCACCTATCAGCGCCACGATCCAGGAAGTCTTCGACTGGGTAAAGATCAACGCCGCCAGCGAGATCGCCAGAAATATCAGATTGGGCCGCTTCCTGACCAATGGGCTGAGTTCCAGAATAACCGCCAGAGCTGCCACGATGCCAAGTGAATTGGCATGATCGGAAAACCCGTACAAACGGTAGGAAAATCCTGGAATCCAGGATTTATAGCCCGATTCGACCGTCATGCTCGGCAGCACCGCGGCCCCCACCAGACTGGCAGCCAGAACGCCGATCAATGCCCATTTGAATTTGCGCAGCGCATCGCCATTCATCCCGGCTGGCGCCAGCAAAGCCACAGCTGTAAAGGCTGTTGGCGCGTAAATCCAACCCAGCTTGACTTCGCGCGTGGTCGTAAACAACAGGCCCGCAACATAGGACGCCACGTAAAAAGAAAAGAAGCTGAGCAGCACCCATTTCGTACCGCTCGCCATCCTGCGTGTTCCCGTGCACCACCGGAATATCTCACCCAGCGAGACGAAAAGTATCAACGCGTTGGTTAGTCGACTGGCCCAGAAACCGGCGCCTTGGTCGGATTCTTGCAGCGCCGCCAGGGTGTTGAGTGTCACGTCCTGTGAGTAAATCGTACGACCGCTGAGGAGGATGCTCAACGCACTGCCGACAACGAGCGCTCCAAGAATGACTGCCAGCTTGCTCGAATCGCTCCACTTGTCAGCCAGCCAGCCGGAGGCAACGATACTGAGTGCAACAATGATTGCCGCCACAAGCGCAGCCACATAGGGCAAAACCTCGAACGTGAATGCAAGTATTTCATTCATTCTGGGTTAACTCCATGCTGGTCAATCGAACTGCCGTTGTCGAGCCGGACCCACCGCGCCATATTGAATGAGGTCACCCTGTCGCTGGTGCGATCTGAGCCGCCCGTTCAAGGTTTGTGTCAGGTGAACATCCAAGGCGTCGTCCATGCCTATGGCAAACGCTCGGCCGTGGCGGTGATCCGGTGCCAATGTTCTTTGCATGTCTACAGCCAATACCGTAGGACTTGCCTCAAGACCTTGACCCTTCTCATGGCCCCAGATGGAAAGCATATCGTCGCCATGCAGATGCATTTGCGGCTCAAACCAAAGGTATGGCGCCGTAGAAAGCATGGCCGCCCATACGCTGTAGGACGATACGGAGCAAACCAGCAAATCGGCTTGCGACATGGCGAGCAGATCAGAGATATCCGCCGGCGCCGCGCTCCGGGTGTCTACGGGATGCAGTAAATCGACCAGCGGTCGAAGTTGCTCCGGCGAGCCGTCCGAGAAAATCTGGAACTGGAGACGCGTCCCGTATTCGGCCAGCAATCGCCTGCCGATATTCAAGAACCAGTCAATCGGCAGCGCGCAATTGAAACGGCCGCGGTAATACTGCAGTTCGGCCTTGGATTCCTGAAAATCACCAAGCCGCACGTGCATGGCGACGGTCAGTTTTGCCGGGTCCAGGCGAGCCGACAACTCGGACAAATTGCCCGCCGCGTACCGGCTGCGATAGAGCGTCGTCCTGACGAATTCCCTGGCGCGCGCGATGTGGTGCATGCCGCCCCACATGCCTTCGGTCAGCACCACCAACGGGCCGCGATCATGCAATCCATTCGATTTGGCAAACCGGCTGAATGCTTCGCTGACGTCCCCGCCTCCATGGGCGAGATAGTCGGCCTCGTCGAATCGCACATGGGGCAAGGCCGCGGCCATGCCGCGATGAATCAGCCAATCCGCGTTCGAAGTGCCGAAGTGATGGCCGTATCGGCGCTGGTTGATCCCAAAGGCGGGGTGCAGGCAATGTGCACCCAACTCCCGTGCCATCAGGTAGGCGCGCGCCCAGGGCACCAACTCATTGCCCAAGCCGGCACCGCGTCCCCTGACGACGGGCATGCACCATTGCAAGCGACTCACCGCCGACCCCTCCGGCTCAGCGCGTCTCGATAGACCGCTGCCGTCTCTGCGGCGCACCGCGCCCAGGTGAAGTGGGCAACACGCTTTTGACCGGCGGCCGACACCGCGCTGCGCCTGGCGGGGTCAGCCATCAACCGTTCAACGACGCGTGCGATGTCGCCGACATCCGCCGGGTCGAAGTACTCGGCGCCGTCTTCRCAGACTTCCGGGAACGACGTGGCTCGCGCGCAGGCGATGGGGCAGGCTTGCACCATCGCCTCCGTGAGCGGCATGCCGAAGCCTTCATAGGTCGATGGAAAGACGAACAGCTCGGCGTGCTTGTAGGCCTGGGCCAGCAAGGCGTCGTCACCGTGAAGCTGCGTCACGCGGGACACGGGCCAGCCGCTGGCGTTGCACAGCGCCTTCTCTTCCTCGCTCAACGGCCCCCCGCCAAAGCAGACCAACTGCAGCGAGGCCGGCAAGCCCTTGGCGGCGCCGAGCGCGCGGATGAGGTTGTCGAAGTTCTTGTACGTCTGGCGGGTGCCGACATACAGCAGATAGCTCGGAGGCAGGACGGCCGGGCGGGGGGCAGTGGCGCGGTCCTGGGTGACGCCGTGATGGACGACGTGGCACCTGTCGGCGAATTCCGGATAGAAGGAAATCAAATCCGACTTCGTCGATTCAGAGATGCAGATGATGGCGTCGGCCCTGCGCAGCGCCGCCAACTTGGCTTCGATGCGGCGCGTCGGCTGATCGAAATAGTGGGGGAATCGCTCCACGGTCATGTCATGGACCGTGCTGATCAGCCTCCCATCGCCGTTCAATGCCGATGCCGGGTTGAAGTGGTTGGTGCCGGTCTCGTGCAAGATTTGCGGCGACTTGAATTTCACCGCTCCCCACAGCAGCGGCGCCAGCAATGAAGGCCGGTACCGGAGGCCGCGGCGCAAGCCCTGCAGTTCAAAGCTGAGCGGATGCAGCGGATCAGACCCGCCGAGATATCGATTGACGTATGCCGGCGCAAAGATCTGGACTTGCGCATCGCGCGGGCTCATGCCGCGCGCGAGCTCGACGAAATATCGCGACACACCGCCGTAGGCTTGCGTCGCAAAAATCTGATGATCGAAAACAACCTTCATCGGACTCATTGGGCGTCGGCCCTCATGCCAAGCAGTTTGCACAAGCGGCGCGCCAGAGCCGACTCACCCGCACGCGCGAGCAGCATCTGCCTCAGTTCTGGTGCCAATAGCCACTGCGAGCCCAGACGCAACGCCAGCAGGCAGCAAACAAGACCGACGGCAGCAGAAGCGAAGCCATCTCCGATCACGCCAAGTGCCAGGTTGCGTATGCCCAGGCTCGTGAGCAGCACAACCGCGGTCAGCACCGCCGCGCCCAGCGCAGCGCGCAAGGCCGGCGCTGCGGGTAGGCTGATCCGGTGTGCCAACGCCAGCAGCACCAGCAGCGAGCGCAACGCATACAGCGCGGGCACCAGCCACACCACATTCACCAGCGGATAGTCGGAAAGCAGATACAGGCCCACGACCAGCAGCACGACGATGCTCGCCTGTACCTTGAACTCGCTGCGCGCAGCGCCGACGCTCCACAGCGTGGGGCCCGCAATCGACAGCAAGGCATAGCTGGGAATGGCGACGCAGAGCGCTGCAAACAGGGGCGCTGCATTCAGCCATCGTTCCCCATAAAGCACATGCATCACCAAAGGCGCATGCAGCGAGAGGAAGCCGAACACCGGACAGGTGATGAGCAGCACCAGGGAAGCCGCAGCAATGAAGCCGCGCCGAACTCTCGCGTGGTCATCCTGCACGCGCGAAGCGGACGAGAACACCACCGATTGCGCCGCACCCACCAGCATGGCAGCCGGCGCGCGCGAGAGGTTGCCCGCTGCCGAGTATTCGCCCAAGCTGCTCGAGCCCCACAGCTTGCCGATGACGATGCGATCGATGCTGTCGATCGCCCAGTTGGCCATATTGGTAGCCATCACGCTGAAACCGAAATTTCGCAAAGCCCTATCGCCGCTGAATTTGATCCGCAAGGGGAACTTGATGGCCAGGTAGCCGAACACGAGGTTGATGACAGTCTGCGCGGCGAATCCGATCACCAGCGCCCAAGCGCCATAGCCCGCCAGGGCCAGGGCCATTCCGATCACGCCCACACCCACAAGATAGCCGCCGACGTTGAGCAGTTGCTGCCGCTTCATGTCGAGGTTGCGGCGCAGCAGACTCATCGGGATGTTGGACAACGCTTGCAACGGAATCAGCACGCCGCAAGCACGCATCAGGTCGGTGTATGCCTCATCCTTGAGCTGCCAGGCCAGCAGCGGGGCGCTTGCGAAGATGACAACGCCGATGATCAGCGACAGCAACGACACCCAGCCCAGCGCATAAGCGATGTCATCGTCACTGAGCTCGGCCTTCTGGATCAGCGCAGAACCAAATCCACCATCAGCAAGCAGCCAGCCAAAACCCAGCACCACGAGCACCATCGCCGCCTGGCCAAAAGCCAGGGGCCCGAGCATTCGCGCCAGCGCGACCTGGATGACCAACTGGGCGAGCACTTTGGCGAGGGCGCCCGCGTAGGACCACAGCAGTGCGCTGAAGCTGCGAGCAGCGAGGGACTTGGTCAAGGGAGGCTGCGCCAGACTGCCGGACATGGCGGTCAAGCCCGCTTCAGAAAGTCCGCGTAAGCGAGCCCAACGCCCGTGTGCAGGTCGGTACGAAACTGCCAGCCCAGCGACTGCAGGCGCGAGACGTCGAGCAGCTTGCGCGGCGTGCCGTCGGGTTTGCTGCTGTCGAAGACGATGCGGCCTTCGAAGCCGATCACCTTCATGACGGTCTCGGCCAGTTCGCGGATGGTCACGTCCTCGCCGGTGCCGATGTTGACGAGGGCGCCGTCGTAGCCCTGCTCCATCAGGTGCACGCAGGCGTCGGCCAGATCGTCGACGTAGAGGAACTCACGGCGCGGCGTGCCACTGCCCCAGACGACGTACTCGGCGTCACCGCGCAGCTTGGCCTCGTGCGCCTTGCGGATCAGCGCGGGCAGCACGTGGCTGTTGGCGAGATCGTAGTTGTCGTTGGGGCCGTAGAGGTTGGTCGGCATCACGCTGACGTACTGCCGGCCGTATTGGCGGTTGTAGCTTTCAGCGAGCTTGATGCCGACGATCTTGGCCAGGGCGTAAGGCTCGTTAGTCTGCTCCAGCGGGCCGGTCAGCAGGTAGTCTTCCTTGATCGGCTGTGGGCAGTCGCGCGGATAGATGCAGCTGGAGCCCAGGAACATCAGGCGCTGCACGCCGGCCAGGTGGGCGCCATGGATGAGGTTCGCCTCGATCAGCAGGTTCTGATAGAGGAAATCCGCCCGATAGACGTTGTTGGCCTGGATGCCACCGACCTTGGCCGCAGCGATGTAGATGTAGTCGGGCTTGTGCTCCGCGAGGAAGGCGGATACGGCATTCTGGTCAAGCAGGTCGAGCGTGTCGCGGCCGGCGGTGAGGATGTTGGTGTAGCCGCCCTTTTCAAGGCGACGCACCAGCGCGGAGCCCACCATGCCGCGATGACCCGTTACGAAGATATGTGATTGTTTATCCATGGCAGGGGAATTACATCCAAAAATTCAATTAACACCAGCCTCCAGAGGCCTTTGATTTCGTATACGCCAACGCGACTGGAGAAACGCACGCGCCGGAGATTCAACGAATCTGTAAGTCAACCAAGACAAGCCAATCGTGACCGCAAGAATGAGAACACCGCGGAGCAGCAAGTCTAGTTTCGCCCCGATCAAATTGACGGTTTTGATGACCAGCAAATGATTGAGATAAATTGAATACGAAATCAAGCCGAGCCAAGTTACCGGCCGCCAAGTACATATCTTGACGACCCAACCAGATTTACCCAGGGCAGCCACAACAAGGATAGGAAATAAAACTGCGGCAACCACAAAGTCCACCGATTCAAATGGCACAGCAATCAAGAAGGCAAACAAAATCAGGAATCCAATTCCCGCCGCCTCATGCAATCCAACCCATTGGTGGCGCATATAAAATACCAATGCTCCACAAGAGAAGCCAACGGCACACCTCAATATTCCTGCGTTGATGAAGCCAATAGACTCTGCGTGGTAGTCAAGGACGTCAGCGTGAGCAAACAGCAGGCCAAGCCCGCCCAACCAGACAACGAGCAGAAGCACTATCAGCGCGCGCAGATCCTTCAGGTATCCAAGCAAGCAATACCATCCGAGATTCACCCAAAATTCAACGGAGATGGACCACGACGAGGTATTCCAGCTAGGGTGGTCCCAGAGACCAACGCACTGCAACAAAAATAAATTAAGAACAAAGGTGTAGCCGAGGGCGTCGGGAATCACCGCGTGCTTATTGAACGCCAGCGACAAACACAACTCCGCCGCAGCCAACAGAAGCAGCGTGGCAAGATGGAGCGGATACAGCCTTGCTACCCGAGCCCATGCAAACTTAGAAAAGCCAGTCCTGGAAGCAGCAGAAGCCGCATATCTGTGGGACAGCACATAACCACTAAGAATGAAGAACAGATCAACGGCAAGATATCCTTTGGCGAACCATCGATGAGAGTATTCAATGTGATAGAGGACAACGGCCAACGCCGCCAAACCTCTAACGCCGTCAAGAGCAGCAACGTAGCCGCCGGGCTTTCCTGCGGCTACGTCGCGGACTTGTTCGTCATTCGTTGTAGTCATAGGCTTGGAAGCCCGCCATCTTGACGAGGCTGTCGCGGCGGGCAGCGGTGTAGTCGGCCTGCACCATCTCGGCAACCAGCTCGCGCAGCGTCGTCTTGGGCACCCAGCCGAGTTTTTCCTTGGCCTTGGTCGGGTCACCCAGCAGGGTTTCGACTTCGGTAGGGCGGAAGTAGCGCGGGTCGACGCGCACGATGACGTCGCCGACCTTGCACTTGGCCTTGTCGCCAACGACCTTGCTGACGCGGCCGATCTCCTGCTCGCCCTCGCCCTCGAAACTCACGGTCACGCCCAGCTCGGCAGCGGCGAACTCGACGAACTGGCGCACGCTGTACTGCACGCCGGTGGCGATGACGAAGTCGTCGGCCTGGTCCTGCTGCAGCATCAGCCACTGCATCTCGACGTAGTCCCGTGCATGGCCCCAGTCGCGCAATGCGCTCAGGTTGCCCAGATACAGACAGTCCTGCAGGCCGAGCGCGATGCGGGCGACGGCGCGCGTGATCTTGCGGGTGACGAAGGTCTCGCCGCGGCGCGGGCTCTCGTGATTGAAGAGGATGCCATTGCAGGCATACATGCCGTAGGCCTCACGGTAGTTGACCGTGATCCAGTAGGCGTACATCTTGGCGACCGCATAAGGGCTGCGCGGGTAGAASGGCGTGGTCTCCTTCTGCGGGATCTCCTGCACCAGGCCGTACAGCTCGGAGGTGGACGCTTGATAGAAGCGCGTCTTCTTTTCCAGGCCCAGGATCCGGATGGCTTCGAGGATGCGCAACGTGCCCATGCCGTCGGCATCGGCCGTGTACTCGGGGCTTTCGAAGCTGACCGCCACATGGCTCATCGCGCCGAGGTTGTAGACCTCGTCGGGCTGCACCTCCTGGATGATGCGAATCAGGTTGGTGCTGTCGGTCAGGTCGCCGTAGTGGAGCTTGAAGCGCTGGTTGTCGACATGCGGATCCTGGTAGAGGTGGTCGACGCGGTCGGTGTTGAAGGATGAGGCGCGGCGCTTGATGCCATGCACCACATAGCCCTTGGACAGCAGCAATTCCGCCAAGTAGGCACCATCTTGGCCCGTAACGCCAGTAATCAGAGCGGTCTTTGTCATACTACAAAATGGCAATTGAAAAATAGGGATTATTGATAGATTGAACCGAGAAGGCGACTGCGATTCTGGGGGGGTATGGCGGCCAGCAGATCCTGGATGAAGGCATCTTGCAGCGCGAAAGCTTTGTTGTCATCCGCCGATATCGACGAAACACGAACGAGCACGCCGTCTGGAATCTCCCCTTTGAGGCCGTACCGAATCGCAACCCAGCGA
The DNA here is from genome assembly GCF_054049335.1 of Roseateles sp. P5_E1. NCBI lineage: Bacteria > Pseudomonadati > Pseudomonadota > Betaproteobacteria > Burkholderiales > Sphaerotilaceae > Roseateles > Roseateles sp. P5_E1. The sequence continues at coordinate 58,840 of NZ_JBFUMN010000015.1, read as the reverse complement.
TGCGGATAACCGAATTGCGTGATTTCATCTCCGACCATCACCCAATAAGTGATCGGCTCATTACGTGGGCCCATCGTTGCTACCAGGCGTTTCACGGGCAACGGCTTGCCGCGGATATCGACGGAGCCATCGCTGACGCCACTGCTCAATTTGAAGCCTTGAGCGGGATAGCAGATCTCGGGCCGGTGCGTGATCATGCCCTTGTGCTGGTTGCGCCCGTAGGCCAAAGAAAGCATGACGCGCTCGCCGGCCGCGCTCCTGAATGTCATTGCCACCGTTTCGTCGTAGGTGGCATCCAGCACCTTCTGCAGATCAGGGCTGGGCGGAACCGGCAAGATGGAGTCATCCACCACCCAGCCCGCAAATTTCGTCGGCACGATACTGGCTAGTTTTTCACGCGATTTCAGGTCGGCCAGAAAAACCCTGGGCGTAATGGCCAAGGCGATGGCACAAGCCGCTGCCATCACAGCAGCAAGTACGCCAGATCTAATCAGGTCGCCTTTCATGCCGTACCCTTTTTACGCTCCAGGAAAAATCCTACGACCTTGTCCGTGAACAGTATTAACGTAAGAGCCACAAGGAACAGCACCATACCGGCGAATCCATGCACGAAACCCTGCCCGGCCTCATCACCAAAATGGTAAGTTACCAGCACCAAGATCATCACCCGAATCACGTTGGCCGCAAATGAGATCGGGATGATCAGGATGGCCAGCGCGATATTTCGCACCAGACTCGTGTATTGCATGATGTTCATATACAGAAGCCCCAGAGCCTCCAGCGTGAACATTGAATTCAAACCAGCACAGGCGTCTGCCACCAATAACTGATACTGCCCCACCGTCAAGATGACACCCGAACGCCCCACCGGGTACCCCGCCGCAAACAGGACGCTGGATGCCACGGCAGACACCGCGGACTTGAGTGGCGAGGTCACGAAGGACACCCAGTCTCCAGGCCAGGGGATCATGAACACCAGAAACAGAAGCGGGAACCATGCCAGCTTGACGCCCGCCGAGCCGAAGAACAGTAGCAGCAGCGCGACAAGGACCAGGATCTGAGATCCGATTTCCAGCATCCAGATGGACTGAGAGCGCCCGACCGCATAGGCCGCGATGCCCAACAACAGCAGCACGCTGCCAGCAAAGTTGCTGGGTGCACGCTTCAGCGCCGCGAATTCCTCGTGCTTACGAAAGAGTAGCCAAGCACTGACGGCCAGGATGATGGGGCCGTGCCCCTGTTCGTCACTGGCCCAGATCGTTCTCGACAAGTTGTAGTAGCTGGGCCCGTACATGATGGCCCACCCGAGAAGCAGCAACGCCAGCGGCGCCCAGGATTTGAGCTCGGGCTGACGTGTCATCTTCTTGGGCGCAGCAACACGCGAATCGAACGCAGCGGACACAAGCTCGCACCTTCTCAAAACTCGTTGACGACCGCGCCAATCAATTGCACCGAGCTGCCAGACATGCTGGCCACCAGATCCTGCAGCGCGGCGACCTTGTTCTCATGTCGGCGCGTTAGCACCAGAGCCGCACCGCACTTTGCGGCGACGACGCAGGCGTCCGATCCCAGAGAGGCCGCCGCCGTGTCGATGACGACATGGTCGAATTTGGAGGTCAGCTCGCGCACGAGCAGGCCAAAGGCCGGACGTTCGATGAGTTCCAGCGGGTTCGGCGGGATTGGGCCGCAGGGCAAGACAAACAGCCCGGGAACGCCTTCGACGGCCTGGATGACCTGAGTCTCGGAGCGGCCCGACAACAACGATGACAAGCCTGCCGAGTTGCTGACCTTGAACACCTCATGCTGGCGGGGGCCACGCAGGTCGGCGTCGACGATCAGCGTGCGTCCGCCAAGCTGGGCTAGGGCTACGGCCAGGTTGGCCGCGAAATACGTCTTGCCGTCACCGCTGGCAGGGCTGATAACGGCCATGGCCTGGCGCACGGTGTCAGGCTTGCTGAGCCGCATCGTGACCTGGCTGCGCACCGCGCGGATCGCTTCCGCCTGCACAGAGAAGGGTTGTAGCAGTGTGACCAGCTCGGGGCTGGCGAGGCGCCGCTCGGCACTGGCCAGGGGATAGTGGAACTGCTGCGCAAGGGCGTTCAACACGTCGTCAGGACTGGCCAGACCGAGGGTGACGGCGGCTTCACCGAAGCGCACGCCATGCTCGCGCTGATAGCTCAGCACCTTCTCGACTTCAGCGGCGCTGAGATTGCGCGCATCGCGGATCAGGTCGCCAATCGGGCGGTCATGCAGGTCGGCAGGGGCGTTCACGGAGGCTCCAGAAGTTGCGGCGTTCATCAGCTCAGGCCGCCTTGCCTGGCACTTGGCCGAGCAGGCGTTGCTGCATCAGATTGGCCTTGGCCGTCCGGCCGAACAGGCGGCGACGGGCATTCGGCGACGGCAGCACGCCGATGATCGGCAGACCCACCGCTTGGGCGACGTCTTCGACACTGCGAACGCGGCGATCCAGCATTTCCATCGCAACGACGACGGCAACGGCCAGCAACGTGCCGGCGAAGATGGCCACGGCCATATTCAGCACGATCTTGGGTGCTGACGGCGTGAGGGGCGGAATGGCTTGCGACAACACAGACACATTGCTCTGCGTGGCAAGGCTCTCCATCGTCGACTGGTTGAAGCGCTGCATGACCATGTCATAGGTGCGCTGAGCGTTGTCGACATCTCGCACCAGCACGGCGCCGTCGTCACGAACGGCCTTCATCTGCAGCACTTTGGCGCGCTGGGCCTCAAGCGCAGCCTTGATCTCACCGGCGCGCTGCTGGTTGATGTTGTTGGCGATACCTAGCGAGCTGCCCACCTTGGTCGTTTCGGCGTCAATCCGCGCCTTGAGCTCGGCCAGGTTGGCGCGCGCCTCGATGACCTGTGGGTTTTGTTCGCCGAGTTTGGACGTGAGCTCCTGCAGGCGGGCCTGCAAACGGGCCTGGTCAGCCTTGAGGCCCGCGATCAGCGGGTTGTTCAACACTTCCTGCATGCGGTCGGCACCCACGCCGCGCGCGGCAGCTTGGCGGCTGACCGAATCCGACGCCAGCGACTGCAGGCCGACGTATTGCGACGACAGCTCGTTCAGCCGGCCGTTCTCGACGTCCAGCCGCTCATCGGTGGCGATGATGCCCTTGTCCTTCTGGAAGTCGGACAGCTTGGACTGAGCTTTCTCGAGGACGTCGCGCGCTTCCTTGGCTCGTTGATCGAAGAAGGACGAGTAAAGCCGCGCCGGCTCGACGCGCATCTCGACATTGGTTTCGAGATAGGCCTGCACAAAGGCGTTAGCCAGGGCCGCTGCAAACTTGGGGTCGGCGGCCTTGTAGGTGACGGTGACGACGTTGGATTCGCGCGAGGGCTTCACGTCCAGGCTCTTCTGGAACAGCACATTCAGCCACTGCTCGATGGAGCCAGTTCCATCGGTCGCGCTCTGCCATTGCTCGCGGATCTGGGGGTTCTCGTTGAGCTTGAGATTGCGCACGACCTTGAAGGCGACACGGTCGCTCTGGATCACGTCGATCTGCGTCGCGATCAAGCTCGGGTTGACGCCGCCCGGAAACAGCACGGCCGCCAACGGGTCGGGCTTAGTCGAGTCGATGACAACCGAGGCCGTCGCCGTGTAGCTCTTGGGCCAGGCCAGGCTGAGCGCCAGGGCCAGCACAACGATAGCGGCGAACACGCCAAGCGCCATCTTGTAGCGCGCACGCAGGATGGCCAGGAATTGGACAAAGTTCATTGCTGGATCCTCAAAATCAGAACAGGCTCTCTTTGACGTAGACCACGTCGCCGTCCTTCAGGCTGTCGTCCATGCCCGGCTGCATGACTTGCACCTTGCCGTCGGCCGACTTGCGGTGCACGCGGATGCCGCGCTCGGTGCCGCGCTGGGTCAGGCCGCCGCCAGTGGCGAGGGCCTGCATCAGGGTCATGCCGCGCTCCAGCCGCATCGGGCCGGGGCGTTGCACTTCGCCATAGATATAGACCAGCGGTGCGCGGTCGACCCAGAGCACGTCGCCGTTCTGGATCAGCACGTCATTCGGGCGACCGTGTTCGGCACTGGGACCGAAAACGGTGGGGAGATCGATCTCCATGCGGAAGGGCTTGCCCGCGCGCGTGCCGCTGAGGACGAGGATTTCCGCGCCCGTGCTGGCAACGCCGCCGGCGTTGGCCAGCAGGTCGGTCATGCGCATGTCGGCCGTCTCGATCGGATAGCGGCCTGGACGGTTGACCTGGCCGAGCACGCTGGCCTGGTTGCCCTTGACCTGCATCAGGATCAGCGTGACCTGCGGCGACTTGACGAAGTTGCCGTTCTTCAGGCCGTCGGCGATGAGCTTCTCGGCAGCGCTGACACTCAGCCCGCCAATGCGCACATTGCCAAGCAGAGGGAAGCTGATGACACCGTTCTCTGAGACCCGGGTCTCCAGCGTCAGGTCAACGTTTTGATAGACGACGATGCGCACGACGTCGCCAGCGCCCAGGCGGTATTCGGCTGCCGTGGCGGTAACAGTCGGGGCAGCACCCTCGGCCTGCGCACCCMGGGTGGCAAGTCCGAGAGCAGCGGAGATAAGGAATTGGTGAAGACGCATCATCATCATTTCAGACCCATACCCTTGGAGATGGAAGCCGGATCGAGGCCGCTGGCCGCGGGAGCGGGAGCGGGAGCCGGGGCCGGAACAGGGGCGACCGGGGCCGGAACATCAGCCGTGACGGGCGCCAAAGGCGCTACGCTGCCAGCCGCCGAAGCCGCCTGCGCGAACTTGCCGACGTATTCGATCTTGGAACTGTCACGCAGCGCCTTGATGTCCCTCTGCACGACTTCGGCCTTGCGCTGGTTCATCAGGAAAGCTTCGATGGCAGGGCGGGCGCGGACTTCATCCACGGGCTGGCTGCGCGAGCCGACGAGGAAGAGCACCGTCATCCCGTTGGGGCTGGGGCTGACCATGGAGTCGCCATCCTTCATCTTGGCAATGGCGTCCAGGCCGGCCAGGGGCAGCTGCTCGGCGGCCCGCACGGCCTGGTTGCCGTTGAAGCGGATGTCGGCGGACTTCAGGTATTCAGCGAACTCGTTGAGGTTCTTGGCCGCCGCGAGCTTGGCGCGGATGGTCTCGAACTGCTCCGGCTTGGCCTCGATCTGCAGTTCCTGCAGGCTGTAGATGCGGCGGTCCTTGAACAGGGCCGGCTTGTCGTTGTAGTACTTGGCAATCTCTTCGTTGTTGGGCTTGGCAACGCTTTCGCCAACGCGCTCGGCGTAAGCCCGGGCGATGATCTCGCGCTTGGCGGCTTCGATCTGCTGCACGACGCGCGGGTCGCGGTCGAGCTTTTGCTCCTGCGCCTTCTGGACCGCCAGTTCCTGGTCGATCAGGCGCTCCAGCACCTGACGGCTGGCGGCCTCGGCCTGCTCCGGCTTGAGGCCCTGCTGGCGCTGCAGCACGAAATTGATCTGGTGGACGGTGATCTCTTCCTTGTTGACCTTGGCCGCCGTCTGGGATGCCTTGTCGCCCTTGTCACCACCGCAGGCCGTCAGCAGCGCCGCAACGGCGACGACTGCCAAGAGCAGGTGGGCACGGTGCTTGTTCTGTCGGTTTGCCATCTGATGAAGGTCCTTGTTATGCAGAGAAAGGGCACCCGCCCCAAAGAGCGGACGAGTGTAGCGGCGCGATATGTCGCTTCTGCGGGGCCCACGAAGCCATAACTGGGTTCGTCGGCGACCGGCAGTTAGAGCAAATACAAGCGGGAAGTTCCCAAGATCCCACGTTCTTGGGGGGTGGTCGCTTGCGATTGAGGATGACGCCTTCCGGCGTCATTCGATACGCAATATTCGGTATTCGACTTTCGGGCCGAGCGACGGGCCGCTCCCTAGCCGGCCCGCTCAGGCGATGTGCTTGCCGCTCAATGCGGCAAGCATCGCCATCCCCCCGGGGGCTGAGGCCGGACATGGTGAGTCCAGTGGACTCGCCGTGCCTGCCGCAGAGCAGCGGGCTTGACCGCTGCGCGGCCTGCAAGGCCGATTAGGCTGCCCGCGTCCAGCAGGGCAAGACTGAGCGAGGGGTCAACATTTGATCCCGGCGTGCAGGGCGACGATGCCGGCACTGAGGTTGTGCACGTCCACGTGGCCGAATCCGGCCGTCTTCATCATGGCCTTGAGCGTGGCCTGGTCGGGGTGCATGCGGATGGACTCGGCCAGGTATTTGTAGCTCTCGGCGTCGCCAGCGAACAGCGAACCCAGCTTGGGCAGGATGTTGAAGGAGTACCAGTCGTACGGCTTCTTCAGCGGCTCTGCGATGCGCGAGAACTCCAGCACCAGCAGCCGCCCGCTCGGCTTGAGCACGCGGCACATCTCGGCCAGGGCCTGCTCCTTGTGCGTCATGTTGCGCAAGCCGAAGGCAACGCTGACGAGGTCGAAGCTCTCGCTCTTGAAGGGCAGCTTCTCGGCGTCGGCCAGGCTGGTGGGCAGGATCAGACCCTCGTCCAACAAGCGGTTGCGGCCCTGGCGCAGCATGGCCTCGTTGATGTCGGTGTGCACGACGAGGCCGGTCTCGCCGACCTTGCGGGCGAAGGCGCGCGACAGGTCACCGGTGCCGCCGGCAATGTCCAGGGCTCGCTCGCCCGGCTTCAGGTTGGCGACCTGCACGGTGTAGGCCTTCCAGGCCCGGTGCATGCCGGCCGACATGAGGTCATTCATCAGGTCGTACTTGGAAGCGACCGAGTCGAAGACGCCACGGACCTTGGTGGCCTTCTCGTTCTCGTCGACCTGCTGGAAACCGAAATGCGTTTGAGTCATGGATTCAGTGCCGGGATTCAATGCGAATGGCAGCTGCCGCCACCTTTGACGGGCATGGCGTCGTCGCGGCTCTTGCCAGCGGCGGCAAGGCGGGCCTCGTAGTCGCGCCAGAGAGCGTCCTGCTGGCTGCCCAGCTTGTAGAGATAGTCCCAGGTGAACAGGCCGCTGGCGTGACCGTCCGAGAACTCGGGCCGCACGGCGTAGTGGCCGACCGGCTCCAGGCCGGTGATGCCCACGTCGCGCTTGCCCGTCTGCAGCACTTCCTGGCCCGGGCCATGGCCCATGACCTCGGCCGAGGGGCTGTAGACGCGCATCAGCTCGAAGGGGATGCGAAAACGCGCGCCGTCGTCGAAGGCGATCTCCAGGACGCGAGAGTGCTGGTGGACGGTGAGTTCTGTCGGGGCGGCCATGGCTGGGCAGTTTAGAAGCTCTGGTAGGCCGGCAGCTGGCCGTCCTTGGGCCGCACCTGGGTAAAGCGCGCTGCCAGACGAGATTGCACGCCGATGGGCAGCGGCGCGAAGCCGGTGCCGCGGGTCAGGTCGTCGCCATGCATGAAGCACCAGTAGAGGAACTTCAGCGCGCCCTGCGTCCTGGTGGCCGTGGCGGGTTCGGCATCCACCAGCACGAAGCTGGTCAAGGTGATCGGCCAGGCGTCGTTGCCCGGGCGGTCCAGCAGCGTGGCGAGGTCGTCGCCCTGGCGGTGCATGTCGCTCTCCAGGACGGCGGCACGAAAGCCCTGCTCGGTCGGCAGCACGAAGCGGCCGGCCGCGTTGCGCAGCTTCACGGCGGCCAGCTTGTCGCGCAGCACACGGTCGTAGGAGACATAGGCGATGGCACCCGGCGTGGCGCGCAGCGTTTGCACCATGCCGTCATTGCCCTCGGCCTTCAGCGGGTCGCTCGGCCAGGCGGGCAACTGGCCGATGCCGACGTCGGTCTTGAACGCGGCCGAAGCGCCCGCGAGATAGCGGCTGAAGCCCTCGGTGGTGCCCGATTTCTCGGCACGCACGACGCGCTTGATCGCCAGGCCAGGCAGGCCGACACCCGGGTTCAGCGCCGCGATGCGGGCATCGTTCCAGACCTTGATGCGGCCCTGGAAGATGTCGGCCAGCACCTCGCCGTCGAGCTGTAGCGGCGCGGCCAGCGGCAGATGGACGACCGGAACGACGCCACCGATCAGCATCGGGATCTGCACCAGCTTCTGCTTGGCCAGCTCGGACGGCGGCAGCGGCGCGTCGGTGCCGCCGAAATCCACCTTGCGGGCACCGATCTGCTTGATGCCGTCGCCCGAGCCCGTGCCCTTGTAAGCAACGGCGCCGCCGCCGGCCTTCTCGAAGGCGCGCGCCCAGGTCTCGTAGACCTTGGATGGAAAGGTGGCGCCCTGCCCTTGCACGGGTTGGGCAAGGGCCGCTGAGGACAGCAGAAGTGAGGCAGCGAGGGCCAGCATCGGGCGCAGGAAAACGGGCATGACCAGGAGCAAGTGACTTGGTGAAAACCCGTAATCATGCCTTGTGTCTTCCGGCCCGCGATGGCGGTGGCCGCTCTAATCTCCCGGTTTCACGGCTTCCAGCTCGTCACCTCCATGCCCCGATTCGCCCGCCATCGCCTGGCCGCTGCCACCGCCCTGCTCGGCCTGGCCGCCGCCGCCCAGGCCCTCGACCTGAGCGGCCTGTCCAAGGACGTCAGCCCCTGCGACGACTTCTACGCCTTCGTCAATGGCAACTGGGAGGCCGCCACCGAGGTGCCTGCCAGCCGTGGCCGCATTGGCAACTTCGATCAGCTGCGCCAGAACAACGACGCGGTGCTGGACAAGGCACTGAAGGAATTGGCCGACAAGCCGGCGCTGCAGAACACACCGGGCCTGAAGCTCATTGCGGCCTATTTCTCAAGCGGCATGGACGAGGCCGCCGTCGAGGCGCGCGGCATCAGTTCGATCACGCCGCTGCTGAACCGGATTGACGGCCTGCAGCGCCGCGAAGACCTGCCCACCCTGCTGGCGCTGCTGAATCGCAGCGGCATCCACGCACCTTTGAACTTCAGCGTGCAGGCCGACCGCAAGGACACGCGCCGCAACGTGCTGGCGCTTTCGCAGTCGGGCCTGGGCCTGCCGGACCGTGACGACTACTTCCGCAGCGACGAGCGCACCCGCACCGTCGGCGCCGCCTACCGCAGCTTCGCCCAGACCCTGCTCGCCGCCGCCGGCCGCCCGGCCAGTGACGCCGAGCTGGACGCGCTGATCGGCTTCGAGGCCCAACTGGCCGAGGCCACCCGCGAGCGCGCCAGGTTGCGCGATCCGAACGCCAGCTACAACCCGATGAGCCCGGCGGAACTGGCCGCCGCCGCACCGGGGCTGGACTGGAGCGCCTACCTGGCCGTGCTGACCGCGGGCGCCAAGCCGCCGCAGCGCTTCCTCGTGGGCCAGCCGGAATTCGCCACACGCGTGGCCAAGCTGGCCACTGATGCGCCGCTGGACCTGTGGCGCCGCTACCTGGCGGTACGCGTGCTGGACACTTTGTCGCCCCGCCTGCCCAAGGCCTACGCCACGGCCTCGTTCGAGTACCGCGGCAAGACCATCACCGGCTTGCAAGCGCCCCCGCCGCGCAGCGAGGACGTCATCTTGCAGATCGGCGGGCGCACCGGCGGCGAGCCGATGGGCTTGGCGCTGGGAGAAGTGTTCGTTACACGCGCCTTCTCGCCCGAGGCGCAAAAGCGCGCGGGGCTGCTCGTGGAAGACGTGCGCGCCAGCATGAAGGAGCGCATCGAGAAGCTGGAATGGATGACGCCTGGCACCAAGGCCAAGGCCTTGGAAAAACTGGCCAGCATGCAGGCCAAGATCGGCGCGCCCGAGAAGTGGCCGCAATACGAAGGCCTGCAGCTCGGCGCCAACGACTATGCCGGCAACTGGCTCAGGGTCTCGCTGTGGCACAGTGGCCAGCAGGTCAAGGACCTGGATTCGCCGGTGGAGCGCGGCCGCTGGCGCATGGCGCCGCACATCGTCAATGCGCAGGCGGGCGGCCTCAACGAGATCACCCTTCCGGCCGGCATCCTGCAGCCGCCGTTTTTCGACGCCAAGGCTGACGATGCGACCAATTACGGCGCCATCGGCACGGTCATCGGCCACGAGATCACCCACCACTTCGACGACAGCGGCCGCAACTTCGACGCCATCGGCTCAATGACCGACTGGTGGACGCCGGCCGACGCCGCCGGCTACAAGGCCCGTGCCGACAAGGTGGCCGACCGCTACGCGGCGATCTCGCCGCTGCCCGGCTACAACATCAACGGCCGGCTCACGCTGGGCGAGAACATCTCCGACATGTCGGGTTTGCCCATCGCCTACGAGGGCCTGCAGCGCGCGCTCAAGCGCAGCGGTGGCGCGGACCGGAAGATCGAAGGCTACACGCCGGCACAACGCTTCTTCATCAGCAACGCGCTGGTCTGGCGATCCAAGGTGCGCACCGAGTTCCTCATCAACCAGGTGCGAACCGACCCGCACTCGCCGGCCAAGTTCCGCGTGCTGACGCCGATGAGCAATTCGGCTTACTTCGCGCAGGCGTTCTCGTGCAAGGCGGGGAGTGCGATGGTGGCGAGTGATCCGCTGACGGTGTGGTGAGTCGGGTTGTTGATTGAACTGAGACGGGGCTTCGGCCCCGTTTTCTTTTTTGGTCGCTCTTGCCGCGGTCCTCATGACCCGTGTGCAGTGCCGCGGGAATCCGCCCCGCGAGGGCGGGTAACTTTTCTCTGACGCGCCAGGAGGGTGTCGAAGAAGAAAGTTACCCGGCCGCCGGGACGGACTCCCGGCAATGCACCGAACAAAAAGAACAACCGCAAATGCCACAAAGAAAAAACGGGGCCGAAGCCCCGTTCCCATTCAAGCAGCCAAACCGCTTACCACTGCAGCTTCAGTGTGTACGAGCCCGTGCCGCTGTAGCGCAGCACCTGCACATACAGCGTGATCGAGCCTGAACCGCCATTGGCGTAGCTCGCGCTGTCGACCTGCCCCGCCGCCTTCTCGCTGCTGGCCACCGTCGTGCCGGAGCTGTTCTTGACGTAGAGGTCGAAGTCGTTGCTGCTGCTGCCCATGGTCAGCGTCGCGGCCAGCGTCTTGCCGGCCGGCAGCGTCACCTTGAAGTAGTCGGTATCGCTGGTCGAGCCGATGGTGCCGGCCACGTTGGCCGGTGCCGAGACGGTGTTGGCCGCCGAGATCGAGCCGTTGGACTCGGTCTCGTTGACCGTCGGCAGGCCGCCCGTGCCCGTGATGGCCGCCACCGCAGCCGCCGCATCCAGGATGCCGGCGCCGCATTGCGAGCAGCTGCCCGGGAAGGCTCGCGCGCTGCTGATCAGCGCGGCCTTGATCTGGTCGGGCGTGGCGGTCGGCTTGGCGCTCATCATCAGCGCGACGACACCGGCCACATGCGGCGTGGCCATCGACGTGCCCTGGTAGTAGGCATAGCTGTCGGCGCCCGGCGCCTTGGTGCCGGCGTTCAGCGTGCTGAGGATGCCGTTGCTGCTGCTGGAGCGCACGTCACCACCGGGCGCCGCCAGCGTCACGATGGAGCCGTAGTTCGAGTAGTAGGCGCGAGCACCATTGCGATCCGTGGCTGCCACGGCAACCACGCCGGAGCAGTTCGCCGGGTTGGAGTTGCTGGCGTTCTGGTTCTCGTTGCCGGCTGCGACGATGACGCTCGTGCCGCGCGAACGGGCGCTGTTGATGGCATTCTGCGACGTGGTGTCGCAGGCACCGCCGCCACCGAGGGACATGTTGATGATCTTGGCCGGCGTGGCGTTGGTGGGCAGGCCCGAGACGCTGCCGCCCGAGGCCCAGACCATGCCGTCGGCGATGTCGGAGGTGTAGCCGCCGCACTTGCCCAGCACGCGCACGGGCTGCACCTTGGCGTTGAAGGCGATGCCCGCCACGCCGGTGGAGTTGTTGGTCTTGGCCGCGATGGTGCCGGCCACATGCGTGCCGTGCCAGCTGGAGTTGCTGGCCGGCTCGCCGGTACCGCATTCGCCCGCGGCGGTCCAGTCGCCCGGGTCGCTCGGGTCGCTGTCACGGCCACTGCCGTCGTTGGAGACGGCCGTGTCGTTGATCATGTCGTAGCCGGCGACGATCTGGCCCGACAGGTCGGCATGCGGGCGGTAGCCGGTGTCGATGACGGCCACGACGACGCCCGAGCCGGTGGACAGGTCCCAGGCCGCCGGGGCGCGGATGCCGCCGGTCGTCTCGTACAGGTCCCACTGCGAGCTGTAGCTCGTGTCGTTGGGCGTGAACATCGGGTACATCTTGCGGTCGGGTTCCGCGTAGGCGATGTTGGGGTCGGCGGCCTTGAGCTGGTTGGCCAGGCTCAGCATTTCGCCGTGCGAGAGCGCCTTGTCGAGCTTGTAGATGTGGGCGCCAGTGCCCATCTGGCGCAGCACGCGGGCCTTGGCGCCGCGCAGGGCCAGCGCCGAGTTCACGACATTCAGGCGAGCTTCCAGTGCGTTGGTAGCGATGCCGACGGCGCGCAGTACGGTGGCGTCCTGGGCATCGACCTGGGAGGCGTCGCGGTAGCTGACGATGAGGCGGTCGGTACTGCTCGCACGCACCAGGCTGGCAACGCCCACGTCGACCTGGGTGTTGGATACGCCAGCCTGGCTGGCACCCGCCGTCAGCAGGCCACAGGCCAGTGCGAGCAGGGTTCTCTTGTTGGCAAAAGCAAAACTCATTTGTGGTGGTTCCGGAAAAGTCACCGTGGCGGACGGCGCACCGGCTCGGCCCGCGGGATCTCCACGAGGAGCACCACTGTGTTCAGCTCGCCGGCAGGACTCAACCCAACAACAAAACCGTCCTGGCCGGCATGGCGCATCCGAAGCGGGCCGCAGTGTGTCCGCGGCACGAAGGCAGCCTTGTCACCAGCCGCAGTGACGGAAGTAACCCTAGCGGGCAATCACGGATGACAGCGCCCGTGACCAATGGCATGCGCACGCTCGAGCGAGCGAAACAAGCCGGCAGCAATTCGGTCGCGGTTTTCAGCGGGTCGTCACATGGCACCGGCAACTCATCGCTTGCGGCTTGGGGCCGCTCATTCACGCGCCTAGCCTGAACACAGGTCGACGCGTTTTGCGGCGCCCGCCCCCCCACCAAGAACCCACAGGAGCTCGTCATGTCCAACCGCTATTCGATTGCCCAGCGCACCCCTTTGCTCAACAGCCTGTTTGCCGGCGTCGCGTGTGCAGTCGCGCTGACCCTGACTGCAGGCCCCGCGCTGGCCGCCCCAGGGGATCTGGAGCGCGTCGAAGTCAGCGGCCGTGTCGTCGAGGCGCCCGTGCGCTACGACATTCACGACGCCTGCGCCAGCCTCGACCGCCAACTGCAGGACGCGCTGCAGACCACCTGGGAGAACGAGCGCCGTGTCGGCCAAGTGAAGGTGCAGATCGTCATCGACGGCGGTGAAGTCACTGCTGTCAGGACCGACGGCATCTCCAACCGCATCGAGCGCACCGTGCGCAACGCGGCCAACATGTTGGAGTGCGGCCCGCAGAAGACGGCCGGCGCGCAGATCTATCGTTTCCGCGTCGACTTCATCGATCCCGACGACCGCAACAACCAGCAGGTCGCCGGCGCCGGGCGTGGCTATCGGATCGCGATGGTCAACGAGTGAAGCACGGCGGCGTCGACGCGAGCAAGCGCCAGCGGCAGGCGCTCTACCGCCGGGCCGCCCAGTTCGCGCTGGGGCATGGCCCAGATTGGCGCTGGGAAATGGCTGTCCCAGTCGAAACGCGCGACGATATGCCAGTGCAGATGAGGCACGACATTGCCGAGACTGGCGATGTTGACCTTGGTCGGCGCGAGCAAAGACCTTAAGGTCCGCTCGATCTCGGTGACAGCGTCCATGCAGGCGTGTCTATCCGTGACCGACAGGTCACTGAACTCGGCGACATGGGCGCTCCAGATGAGTCGGTAAAAGGCCGGGAAACGTTGCGCTTCGTCGCCATCGACGACGCGCACGACGCGGAACTGCGGCGTGCGAGCGACGACGAAACCGCCGTCGCCCTCGCACAAGGGGCAGCTCACACCAGCACCCGCTCGATGCCGCCGTTGTTGGCCTTGGCCACGTACTCCGGCATCCAGTTGGGGCCGAGGATCTGGTTGGCCATCTCGACGACGATGTAGTCGGCCTCCAGCAGGCCGTTCTGCAAGTCATCACCGTAGCGGGACAGACCCTGCAGGCAACTCGGGCAGGACGTCAGGATCTTCAGGTTGTCGTTCGCGCCGACCTTGCCGCTGTCGCGCAGCTGCGTCTCGGTCTTGCGCAGTTCCTCTTCCTTGCGAAAGCGCACCTGCGTCGAGATGTCTGGCCGCGTCACGCCCAGCGTGCCGCTCTCGCCGCAGCAGCGCTCGCTCTTCACGACGTTGTCACCCACCAGCGCCTTCACCGTTTTCATCGGCTCCTGCAGCTTCATCGGCGAATGGCAGGGGTCGTGGTACAGGTAGCTGGTCTTGGACCCGAGCGTGATGCCCTTCTCCAGCAGGTACTCGTGGATGTCGATGATGCGGCAGCCCGGGAAGATGTCCTCGAACTTGTAGCCCTGCAGTTGGTCGAAGCAGGTCCCGCACGACACCACCACCGTCTTGATGTCCAAGTAGTTCAGCGTGTTGGCGACGCGGTGGAAGAGCACCCGGTTGTCGGTGATCATCTTCTCGGCCTTGTCGAACTGGCCCGAGCCGCGCTGCGGGTAGCCGCAGCACAGATAGCCGGGCGGCAGCACCGTCTGCACGCCGGCATGCCAGAGCATGGCCTGCGTGGCCAGGCCCACCTGGCTGAACAGCCGCTCCGAGCCGCAGCCGGGGAAATAGAACACCGCCTCGGTCTCGCTCGCCATCGACGGCGGGCGAATGATGGGCACGTAGTCCTTGTCCTCGATGTCCAGCAGCGCCCGCGCCGTCTTCTTGGGCAGGCCGCCGGGCAGCTTCTTGTTGATGAAGTGGATGACCTGTTCCTTGATCGGCGCGGCGCCCAGCGTGGCCGGGGGCGCGCTGGTCTGCTTGCGCCCCGCGAGCTTGAACAGGTCGACCGCGAAGCGCTGCGCCTTGAAGCCGATGCCCACCATGGCCGTGCGCATGAACTTGATGGTCTCGGGGTTGGTCGCGTTCAGCATGAACATGGCCGCCGCATTGCCCGGCCGCCAGGTCTTCTGGCCCATCTTGCGCAGCAGGTTGCGCATGTTCATCGTCACGTCGCCGAAGTCGATCTTGACCGGGCAGGGCGAGAGGCACTTGTGGCAGACCGTGCAGTGGTCGGCCACGTCCTCGAACTCCTGCCAGTGCTTGATCGACACGCCGCGGCGCGTCTGCTCCTCGTACAGGAAGGCCTCGACCAGCAGCGAGGTGGCGAGGATCTTGTTGCGCGGCGAATAGAGCAGGTTGGCGCGCGGCACGTGCGTGGCGCAGACCGGCTTGCACTTGCCGCAGCGCAGGCAGTCCTTGATCGAGTTGGCGATCTCGCCGATGTCGCTCTGCTGCATGATCAGCGACTCGTGCCCCATCAGGCCGAAGGACGGCGTGTAGGCATTGCGCAGGTCGGCCGGCAGGGAAGCATCCTTCAGCAGCTTGCCCTTGTTGAAGCGGCCCTCGGGGTCGACGCGCTTCTTGTAGGCCGTGAAGTTGGCGATCTCGTCGTCGGTCAGGAACTCGATCTTCGTGATGCCAATGCCATGCTCGCCGGAGATGACACCGTCCAGCGAGCGCGCCAGCGTCATGATGCGCGCCACGGCCGCATGCGCCGTCTGCAACATCTCGTAGTTGTCGCTGTTGACGGGGATGTTGGTATGCACATTGCCGTCGCCGGCATGCATGTGCAGGGCCACCCAGACGCGGCCGCGCAGCACCTCCTTGTGGATGCGCTTGAGCTCGGCAATCAGCGGCTCGAAGGCCGCGCCGTTGAAGAGGGCCTGCAGGGGCTTGAGGATCTGCGTCTTCCACGATGCGCGCAGCTCGTGCGTCTGCAGGCCCTCGAAGAAGCCGCTGTCCAGGCCATCCAGCCATTGCTGCCACAGGTCGCCCACTTCGCGCAGCAAGGCCAGCGCCTGCTGCACCCGGTCTTCCAGCAGCTCCGCGCTCGGGATGTCACCCGCGTCGTCGCTCTTGCCCAGCGGCAGCTTGCCCGTCAGGAACAAGGCTTGCAGCGCCGTTACCAGCGCCAGCTTGTTGCGCAGGCTCAGCTCGATGTTGATGCGCTCGATGCCCAGCGTGTACTCGCCCATGCGGTGCAGCGGGATGACGACGTCCTCGTTCACCTTGAACGCGTTGGTGTGCTTGCTGATGGCCGCCGTTCGCTTGCGGTCCAGCCAGAACTTCTTGCGCGCGTCGGCGCTGACGGCAACGAARCCCTCGCCCGAGCGGCCATTGGCCAGGCGCACGACCTCGCTCGTCGCACGCGCCACGGCATCCGCGTCGTCGCCGACGATGTCGCCCACCAGCACCATCTTGGGCAGGCCGCCGCGCTTGCTCTTGGTGGCGTAGCCCACTGCCTTCAGATAGCGGTCGTCCAAATGCTCCAGGCCCGCCAGCAGCACACCCGTGTCGGCAATCGAGAACATGTAGTCCTTGATGTCGACGATGCTGGGCACGCAGTCCTTGGGGTTGCCGAAGAACTCCAGGCAGACAGTGCGCACGTGCGCCGGCATGCGGTGCACGATCCAGCGCGCGCTGGTGATGAGGCCGTCGCAGCCTTCCTTCTGGATGCCCGGCAGGCCAGCGAGGAACTTGTCCGTCACGTCCTTGCCCAGGCCCTCCTTGCGGAAGACGCGGCCCGGGATGTCCAGGCGCTCGGTCTTCTCCAGCTTGGTGCCGGAGGCGTCGAAGTAGCGCAGCTCGAAGCTGGCCATCTCCACGTCATGGATCTTGCCGAGGTTGTGGTTGAGGCGGATGACCTCCAGCCACTTGGCCTCGGGCGTCACCATCTTCCAGCTGGCCAGGTTGTCCAGCGCCGTGCCCCACAGCACGGCCTTCTTGCCGCCGGCGTTCATGGCTACGTTGCCGCCGATGCAGCTCGCCTCGGCGCTGGTCGGGTCCACCGCGAAGACGAAGCCGTTGGCCTCGGCCATGTCGGCTACGCGCTGCGTGACGACACCGGCCTCGCTGAAGATGGTCGGCACCTCGCGGTCCAGGCCGGGCAAGCGCAGCATCTCGACGCCGCGCAGCGCTTCCAGCTTTTCGGTGTTGATGACGGCGCTGTTCCACACCAGCGGAATCGCGCCGCCCGTGTAGCCCGTGCCACCGCCTCGCGGAATCACGGTCAGCCCCAGCTCGAAGCAGGCGCCCACGAGGCCGGCCATCTCGGCCTCGGTGTCGGGCGTCAGCACGACGAAGGGGTACTCGACGCGCCAGTCGGTCGCGTCCGTCACGTGGGACACSCGCGACAGGCCGTCGAACTTGATGTTGTCCTTGGCGGTGTGCTTGGCGAGCTTCTTGGCCGAGCGCTTGCGCAGTTCAGCAACGCGCTCAAACATCAGTGCGAACTCGGCCACTGCACCACGCGCCGCCTTCAGCAGCTCACCGACCGACGCGTCGCGTTGCGCATCGGCAGCGGCGTCACGGCGCTTCTCCACCTCGCCCAGGCGATGGTGCAGGGCCTCGATCAGCTGGCCACGGCGGCGAGGGTTGTCCAGCAGGTCGTCCTGCAGATACGGGTTGCGCTGCACCACCCAGATGTCGCCCAGCACCTCGTACAACATGCGCGCGGAGCGGCCCGTGCGGCGCTCTAGCCGCAACTGGTCCAGCAGCTCCCAGGCCCGGGAGCCCAGCAGGCGGATGACGATCTCGCGGTCGGAGAACGACGTGTAGTTGTAGGGAATCTCGCGCAACCGGGGGGCTGCGCTCTCAGCCGCTTCAGCGGTGGGCATCAGGGGATGCGGAGCGTTCATGGCAACCGGCGTGACCGGAAAAGTAGCCTTCGCAGGCTGGTTCGGGCGGGCAGCGGCTCGGGTCGGCAGCAGGGCGGGCAAGGACTACCCGGCTTGTGGCCACGGCCCCTCGCGGCAAGGGTTGGAATCCTAACCGAGGGGGGTTGCCCCCAGGGCGCCACCGTGTTTGCCCGCCATTCGTCGCTCATCAAGCGGCGCTATGCTGGCCCGCAAAACACCGCATGGAGACACTGCAATGAAGTCGTTCGCCTATGTCATGGCGCTGGGCGCTGCCCTGGGCCTGGCCAGCCCGGCCCAGGCCCAGACCGAGATCCAGTGGTGGCACGCCATGGGCGGCGCGCGCGGTGAATGGGTCAACGACCTGGCCAAAGACTTCAACGCCAGCCAGAAGGACTACAAGGTCATCCCCACCTTCAAGGGCACCTACGACGAGTCCATGCCCGCGGCCATCGCCGCCTTCCGGGCCGGCAATGCACCCCACATCCTGCAGGTCTTCGAGGTCGGCACGGCCACCATGATGGCCAGCAAGGCCGCCATCAAGCCGGTGGCGGACATCATGAAGGAGGCCGGCATCCCCTTCGACCCCAGCGCCTACGTGCCGGCGGTGGCCAGCTACTACACGGCCCCCAACGGCCAGATGCTGAGCTTCCCCTTCAACAGCTCGACGACGGTCTTCTTCTACAACCGGGATGCGCTGAAGGCCGCCGGCGTCGACAAGCCGCCCACCAGTTGGCCCGAAGTGGCCTCCGCCGCCGCCAAGCTCAAGGCCAACGGCAGCAAGTGCCCCCTCACCACATCGTGGATGAGCTGGACGCAGCTGGAGAGCTTCTCGGCCTGGCATAACGTCGAGTTCGCGACGAAGAACAACGGCTTTGGCGGGCTGGACGCGCGCCTGGCCTTCAACACGCCGCTGCACCTGCGCCACATCGAGAACCTGGCCAACATGTCCAAGCAAGGGCTCTTCGTCTACAAGGGCCGCGGCAATACGTCCGACGCCACCTTCGTGTCGGGCGAGTGCGCCATGACCACGGCCTCGTCCAGCATCTACGGCGACATCAAGAAGAACGCCAAGTTCGCCTTCGGCATCACCGCCCTGCCCTACTACCCGGACGTGCCCGGCGCACCGCAGAACACCGTCATCGGCGGCGCCAGCCTCTGGGTGATGGCAGGCAAGAAGCCGGCCGAGTACAAGGGCGTGGCCAAGTTCTTCGARTACCTGGCGCGGGCCGATGTCGCCTCSGAAAGCCACAAGCGCACCGGCTACCTGCCGGCCACCAAGGCGGCCTTTGTTGCTACCGAGGCCAGCGGCTTCTACAAGGCCAACCCGGGCAGCGACGTGGCCGTCAACCAGATGATCCGCAAGACCACCGACAAGTCGCGTGGCGTGCGCCTGGGCAACCACCCGCAGATCCGCACCATCGTCGATGAGGAATTCGAGCTGATCTGGGCCGGCAAGAAGACCGCGAAGGAAGGTATCGATGCCGCCATTCAGCGCGGCAACGAGCAGCTCGAAAAATTCGCTAGAACGGCCAAGCTCTGAACTGAGATGAGGCCCCCACGCTCGCCATGCTCGCTGCCCCCCGAGGGGGCGCCAGTGCCCTCCGGACGGCCGAGCGGGCACTGACATGGCGCAAGAAAAACGCGTCGTCTTCCGCTCCCGCTGGCTGCCGTGGCTGCTGCTGGCGCCGCAGGCGGCGGTCATCGGCGTGTTCTTCTTCTGGCCGGCGGCCCAGGCGCTGCTGCAGTCGCTGCAGCAGCAGGATGCCTTCGGCCTGTCAACCGAATGGGTTGGCCTGGACAACTTCAAGGCGCTGTGGGCCGACGCGAGCTATCTCGACTCGTTCAAGACCACGGCGGTTTTCTCCTTGCTGGTGGCGGTGCTGGGCCTGTCGATTTCTCTGCTGCTGGCCGTCATGGCCAACCGCGTGGTGCGCGGCGCGGGCATCTACAAGACCCTGCTGATCTGGCCCTATGCCGTGGCGCCGGCCATCGCCGGCGTGCTGTGGCTCTTCATGTTCGCGCCGTCCATCGGCATCGTGGCCTATGGGCTGCGGGCCCTGGGCTACGACTGGAACCACCTGCTCAACCCCGACCACGCCATGACGCTGATCGTCATGGCCGCGGTGTGGAAGCAGATCTCCTACAACTTCCTGTTCTTCCTGGCCGGCCTGCAGTCCATTCCGCGCTCGCTCATCGAGGCGGCCGCCATCGACGGCGCCAGCCCCTGGCGGCGCTTCTGGGACGTGACCTTCCCGCTGCTCTCGCCCACCAGCTTCTTCCTGTTGGTGATCAACATCGTCTACGCCTTCTTCGACACCTTCGGCATCGTCGACGCCGCCACGCAAGGCGGCCCCGGCAAGGAGACGGCCATCCTGGTCTACAAGGTCTATCACGACGGCTTCAAGGCCCTGGACCTGGGCGGCTCGGCGGCGCAGAGCGTGGTGCTGATGGTCATCGTCGTCAGCCTGACCGTCCTGCAGTTCCGCTTCGTCGAGAAGAAAGTGAACTACTAGAGAAGGTACCCAAAGGCCCGACATGCCCGCTCATCCAGCCCAGACACCCCCACTCGTCGTTGCAAATGCTCGCCGTAGCACGAGCTACGGCTGTGCTTTGCGCCTCGATTGGGGCCGCCTGTCCCGTCTGCTCGGTCACGCCGAGCCTCTGGGTACCTTCTGATGGTCGAAAGAAAACCCTGGCTGGACTGGCTGGCCCACGCCATCCTGGCTCTAGGCGTGGTGGTGGTGGCCTTTCCGCTCTACGTGACCTTCATCGCCGCTTCGCAGACGTCTGAGGCCATCTTGCATGCGCCCATGCCGCTGGTGCCGGGCGGGCATCTGCTCGACAACATGGCCACGGCCCTGGGCGGCGGCACCGGTTCGGGCTCCAGCGCGCCGGTGGCCCGCATGATGTGGGTGAGCTTCGTGACGGCCATGGTGATTGCCGTCGGCAAGATCGCCATCTCGCTGCTGTCGGCCTTTGCCATCGTCTACTTCCGCTTCCCGCTGCGGCAGCTGTTCTTCTGGGCCATCTTCGTGACGCTGATGCTGCCGGTGGAAGTGCGCATCGGGCCCACCTACCAGGTGGTGGCCGACCTGCACATGCTCAACAGCTATGCCGGCCTGACCGTGCCGCTGATTGCGTCGGCCACGGCCACCTTTTTGTTCCGCCAGTTTTTCCTGACGGTGCCCGACGAGTTGGTGGAAGCCTCGCGCATCGACGGCGCCTCGCCGCTGCGCTTCTTCAAGGACGTGCTGCTGCCGCTGTCCACCACCAGCATCGCCGCCCTCTTCGTCATCCAATTCATCTACGGCTGGAACCAGTACCTCTGGCCGCTGCTGGTGACCACCGACGAGTCCATGTACCCGGTGGTCATCGGCATCAAACGCATGATCAGCGGCGGCGAGGCAGCCAATGACTGGAACCTCGTCATGGCCACCGCCCTGCTCGCCATGATCCCGCCGGCCCTCGTGGTGATCCTGATGCAGCGCTGGTTCGTTAAAGGTTTGGTAGATACAGAGAAATAAATGGCTGCCATCTCCATCCGCAAACTCTTCAAACGCTATGGCCACGGCGCCAAGGCGGTGCAAGTCATCCACGGCGTGGACGCCGAGGTCCACGACGGCGAGTTCGTCGTCATCGTCGGCCCCTCGGGCTGCGGCAAGTCCACGCTGCTGCGCATGGTGGCGGGGTTGGAGGAGGTCAGCGAGGGCGAGATCGCCATCGGCTCTCGGGTCGTCAACAACGTCGAGCCGGCGGACCGTGACATCGCCATGGTGTTCCAGAACTACGCCCTCTACCCGCACATGAGCGTCGGCCAGAACATGGCCTACGGCCTCAAGCTGCGCAAGATGCCCAAAGCCGAGATCGACGAGCGCGTGCAGCGTGCCGCCAAGATCCTGGAGCTGAGCCATCTGCTGGAACGCAAGCCGCGCGAACTGTCCGGCGGCCAGCGCCAGCGCGTGGCCATGGGCCGCGCCATCGTGCGCGACCCGCAGGTCTTCTTGTTCGACGAGCCGCTGTCCAACCTCGACGCCAAGCTGCGCGTGCAGACACGGCTGGAGATTCAGAAACTGCACCGCGAGCTGGGCGTCACCTCGCTGTTCGTCACCCACGACCAGGTCGAGGCCATGACGCTGGCGCAGCGCATCATCGTCATGAACGGCGGCCGCATCGAGCAGATGGGCACGCCCGAGGAGGTCTACGGCCAGCCGGCCTCGACCTTCGTCGCCAGCTTCATCGGCTCGCCGGCCATGAACCTGCTGCCGGGCCGACAGCACGGCGGGCAGTTCTACATCGACGGCGCCGAGCTCGACGTGCCGCCGGGCGTGGAAGGCGAACTCACGCTGGGCCTGCGCCCCGAGCATGCGCACCTGGCCGACCGGGGCTGGCCCCTGCGCGTGGAGATGATCGAGATGCTGGGCGCCGAGCGCCTGGTCTATGGCAAGCTGGGCGCCGGCACGCCCTTCACGCTGCGCCTGGACGCCACCCTGCCCCCACCGCAGCCGGGCGACTGGCTGCACCTGGCCTTCAGCCCCGTGCACCTGCACCGCTTCGACGCCAAGACGGGACAAAGGCTGTGAAGACGCATTGGCCCTATCCGCTGTGGCTGGCCCATCGAGGCGCCGGCAAGCTGGCGCCGGAGAACACGCTGGCGGCCTTCCGCATGGGCGCAGGCTTTGGCTTTCGTGCGTTTGAGTGCGACGTCAAGCTCAGCCAGGACGGCCAGGCCTTTTTGCTGCACGACGACACGCTGGACCGCACGACCAGCGGCCAGGGCTCGCCGGCTTCAGCAGACTGGGCACAGCTGGCCGGGCTCGACGCCGGCAGCTGGCACAGCCCCCCGTTTGCCGCCGAACCGCTGCCGCGCTTCGCCCAGATCGCCGCCTTCTGCCAGGCCAACGGCTGCGCGCTGAATGTCGAGATCAAGCCCTGCCCCGGCGAGGAGGCCCGTACCGGCGCGGCCGTCGCCCGCGAGGCCGCTCGGCTGTGGGCCGGCGCACTGCCACCGCTGTTGAGTAGCTTCAAGCCTGAAGCCATCGCTGCAGCCCGCGACGTCGAGCCCGCCTTGCCACGCGCGTTGCTGCTGGACAAGCTGTGGGACGGCTGGCCCGAGGCCGCCGAGGCGCTGGGCGTCGTCGCCGTCATCACGAACTACCGACTGATGGACCGCGCGCTGATCGAGCGCCTGCATGCCAGGGGCTGGCGGGCGCTGGTCTACACGGTCAACGACGCGGCGACTGCCGCGCGACTCATTGCCGACGGCATCGACGGAATCATCACGGACGCCGTGGATCGCCTCGGTCCCGGTAGCACGGGCAAGAGGCACGGTTGATGCACATGGAAACCGTCACTTTCACCCGCGTGTTCGACGTGGTTCGGCGCCAGTCCAAGCTGGGCAGCTGGACGGACTTCGGATTTAACTCGCCCACCTGCAAGATATTCGGAGCCCGGGTCTGGGGCCATCCTCCGCTGAGAGACGGCATGACAGTCAAGCTGGTACTTCAACGTGCCGACCACTGGTCGACCATCCTCGGCTGGCAGGACATGCAGACGGGGGAGACCTGCATCGCCAACCGAGGCGGCGCCTTGCTGGGCGTCGGTCTCATAGCCACCGCGTTCTACCTTCTGGCTGGGCCACTTCTGTTGCCCAGGCTTCTGACGGGCTCCGGTGCGGCACGGTTGTTCGACGCCTGCGTGCTGGCATTGCCCGCAGCGCTCGTGCTGATCCAGCTTCGCGGCAAGCTGCAGCACGCAGCCGTGGTGCGAATGCTGCAGCAGGCCGCGTAACGGCAGGTCCTCGCCGGCAAGTTCAGGACACGCGCGAGTAGACGCAGGTGTCGCGGGGATGCCCGTCGACACCCAGCGCCTCGTTGCGCAAGACGCCTTCGAGCTCGAAACCACAGCGCTCAGCGACCGCGCGGCTCTTGACGTTGCGCGGGTCACAGCGGATCTCGACACGGCGAGCAGCCAGCCCGCCGAAGGCCAGCGCTGTCAGCAGCCGCACGGCCTCGCTGACATGGCCCTGGCCCGCCGCCTCGGGGCGGATCCAGTAGCCGATCTCGAACTTGCGCACCGCCCAGTCCATGCGGTGCAGGCCGGTGCCGCCGAGCAGCCGACCCGGGCTGCCATCGGCGCGGCGGGCGTAGATGTGAAAGCACAGGTCGCGGCGGGCGATGAAGTCGGCCTGCATGCGGCGCACCACCATCTCCGAGCTCTCCGCCGTCGGCGCCTCCTGGGCCCACGGCATCCAGGGGCGCAGATGCGAGATCGCCTGCGTGATGACGACAGCCAGCTCCGCGCCGACGCCGGCACGCGGCATCAGCAGCACGGTGCGTTCGCCGTCCAGGCGTTCCGGGATGTCGATCAACAAGGGATCGGTCATGCCGTCACCACTTCAACAGGCTTGGGCAGCTCACGCACACCGCGGATCACCTGATGCCGCCAGGCCAATGTCGCCAGCAGGCAGGCCCCCACGCCCGAGAAGCCAAGCGCCGCGCGCAGGCCGATGTGCTCGCCCAGCCAGCCGCCGATAAGCGCGCCCGGGCCGGCCGGCAGCAGGATGAGCCAGCGCATCGTGCTCGTCATGCGGCCCAGCATGGGCGCCGGCGTGACGGCCTGGCGCAGCGACAGAAAGTTGATGAAGATCAGCACGGCGCCGATGCCGAACGCGAACAGCATCACGCCGAAGCTGATGATGCCCAGCTGACCGGCCGGCGCGACAGCCAGCTGCAACCAGCCCGCACCGCAGGCCCCGTAGCCCAGCACCAGGCAGGGCCCCGGGCCGATGCGGCGGCTGATGCGATGGCCGAAGATGCTGGCCAGCACCGTGCCGGCGCCCAGCGCGATGTAGGACAGACCCACCGTCTGCGGCGACAGGTGCAACTCGCGCGTCGCGAACAGGATCTGCACGACCAGCGCCGCGTTGTGGAAGAGCTGCCAGCCGCCGGTGGCCATGGCCAGGCTGACGAGCAGGCGGCGCTCGCGCACAAAGCGCAGGCCCGCCTTCAACTCCACCCAGAACGCCTTGCCACTGCGCTCAGCCAGCGTTTCCTTGACCTGGATGCCGCGCAGGATGGCGGCCGACACCAGCAGCAGCAGCGCGTCCACGGCCAGGGCCAGCGGCGCGCCGAAAAGCTTGATCAACGCGCCGGCCAGGCCCGGGCCGGCCACTTCAGCGCCCGACGAGGCCAACGCGTTCTTCGCATGCGCCTCGACCAGCCGCTCGCGCGGCACCACCTGCGTCAGCACGATCTGCGCCGCACTGCCGGCCACCGTGTAGACGCAGCCCAGCACAAAGCCGACGACATAGAGCCAGCTCATGCTCAAGACACCCAGCCAGGCTGCCAGCGGCACGGTGGCCACGGCGACGGCCAGCAGGCTCTCGCCCCAGATGTAGACCGGCAGCTTTCTCATACGGTCCAGCAGCACGCCGGCGGGCAGCGAGAACAGCACAAAGGGCAGGATCTCCATCGCCTGCAGCAGGCCCATCTGCGTGGGGCTGGCGTTGAGCAGCACCGCAGCCGTCAGCGGCAGGGCCAGCATGGTGACCTGGCCGCCAAGGGAGGAGATGAGGATGGACGACCACAGCCGCCGGTAGACCGCATCGCGCAGCAGGTCGCCGGGCGCGAGGGTGAAAAACTTGGAGAACATGACGCTTGAGGCTCCGACAGGACTCGACGGGCGGGTCAGCCCCGCCGGGATGAAACGACGCGCAGGGGCGTCAGTCGAGGTCGAGCAACTTGGTCATGCGCTGCATGCTAGCAGCGCGGCCGGACGGTGTCGCGTGCCGGTGGTCACGGCTTGCGGACGACAAGTTCGGCGTAGCCGGTGGCCGGATCGAATTGGCGCGACAGCGAACCGATGGGCAGAGACGCGATCAGCAACTCGGCCGTCGTGCGCACCTCGCAGCCGGCGCACACATGGCCGCCGAACACGCGACCCGCCGCATCGGACACGCTGGCATGCAGATGCGCGCCATCGGGCGTCAGGCTGCCGCTGAGCGCCAGGATTTCGAGCGGCCCGGCGATGGTGGTCGGCTCCGGTTCGCCAGCGAAACGCAATTGCGCATGAACGAGGCTGCCAATGCCGGCGACGACAAAGCCGGTGCGGCCTCCCAGCGCGCCGCGCAGGTCGTCCCCGGGGTTCAGGCGCAAGACCTCCACTTCAGTAGCCCACGGCCGCGCCATCACGCCGCGGATCGCTGGCCGCCACATAGCCCTCGACGCCCGGATCACCCAGCCGCCAGATGAACTGGCCGGCGCCGAAGTCCTGGTAGCTGTCGTGGATGTCGCCGATCTCATGGCCGCGCGCGCGCAGCGCCTCGATGGTGGCCGCCGGCATGTGCGGCTCGATGTTGATCGACAAACCTTCGTTGAAGCGCCAGCGCGGCGCATCGCAGGCAGCCTGCGGATTCTGGCCGTAGCAGAGCATGCGCACCAGCGTCTGCAGATGCCCCTGCGGCTGCATGTTGCCGCCCATGACGCCGAAGCTCATCACGGGCGCGCCGTCCTTCGTCAGGAAGGCCGGGATGATGGTGTGGAAGGGCCGCTTGCCCGGTGCGACCTGGTTGGGGTGGCCGGCCTCCAGCGTGAAGCAATGGCCACGGTTCTGCAGGCTGATGCCATAGCCCGGCAGCACCAGACCAGAGCCGAAGCCCATGTAGTTGCTCTGGATGAAGCTGACCATCATTCCCGATTCATCGGCCGCGGTCAGATAGATGGTGCCGCCCTTGATGGGGTTGCCGGCACCGAAGGCCTGGGCGCGCTGCGGGTCGATGAGCTTGGCGCGCGAAGCAAGGTAGTCGGGATCGAGCAACTGCGCCGCGCTGACCGTCATCGCGCCGGGCTCGGCCACGTAGCGGTAGACGTCGGCAAAGGCCAGCTTCATCGCTTCGATCATCAGATGCTGGGCCTCGGGGCTGTCGACCTCGTGCGCCGTCACATTGCAATGCGCCAGCAGGCCCAGCGCCATCTGTGCGGCGATGCCCTGGCCGTTGGGCGGGATCTCGTGCAACGTATGGCCCGCAAAGTCCTTCGCCAGTGGTGTAACCCACTCAGGCTGATAGCCCGCCAGGTCGGCCTCGGTCAGCGCGCCGCCGGTCTCGCCCGCAAATCGAACGAGCGCCTGCGCAATCTCGCCGCGGTAGAACGCCTCGCCCTTGGACTCCGCAATCAGCTTCAGGCTGCGCGCCGCTTCCTGAAAGCGAAACAACTCGCCCACCTCGGGCGCTCGCCCTTGCGGCAGAAAAGCCCGAGCAAAGCCGGGCTGCGATGTGAGCTCGCTCAACGCCGCCGCCATGGCCCACTTGCCCTGCACGATCGGCGGCACCGCATAGCCGCGCTCGGCGATCTCGATGGCGGGTTGCATCAGATCGGCGAACGGCAGCTTGCCGAAGCGCTCGCTCAGCGCCATCCAGCCGCCCACGGCGCCAGGCACGGTCACCGAGCCCCAGCCACGCTTGGGCATGACCTGCCCCCCGAAGAATGACGAGGTCCACGCCGCCGGCGCTGGGCCGGATGCGTTCAGGCCATGCAGCCGCTTGCCGTCCCACAGGATGCAGAACGCATCCGAGCCCAGGCCATTGCTGCAGGGTTCGACCAGCGTCATGCAGGCCGCCGTCGCGATCGCCGCATCGACCGCGTTGCCGCCCGCCTGCAGCATGCGCAACCCGGCCTGGGCCGCCAGTGGATGCGAGGTCGAGACGATGTTGCGCGCGAACAGCGGGCTGCGCCGGCTTGAATAGCCAGCGCTCCAGTCGAAGTGGGATGCGGTGTTCATGCGCCCGATTCTGCCGGTGTAAGGCTTTGCAACGTGGTCAACGATGCCGGGCGAGGCGTCGTTGTCACCCCAAGCTTGCGCAAGCCGAACCGTAATCCCCGAACCACCTTGGAGCCCTCAAGATGAACACGCTGAAGACCACGATCGCCACTGCCCTCATCACGCTCGCTTCGGGCGTGGCCCTGGCCCAGACTCCGGCTGCCACGCCGGCCACCGCTGCCACACCCGCCACGGCGGCAACGCCGGCTACCAAGGCCGCACCGGCCACCGCCGCCACGCCTGCAGTCGCCGCCACGCCGGCCGATGCAGCCAGCGCTGCCAAGCACGCCCCCAAGCACCATGCGAAGAAGCACGCTGCCGCCAAGACCGGCGACATGCCTGCCAAGACCGAAACCAAGACGCAGTAAGCGCATCAGCGCTCCGCGCAAGGCCGCAGCCCGCAATGGCTGCGGCCTTTTTGTTGCCCGATCAGCGGATCGGCGCCATCTCTTTCAGTGCCTTCACCGCACCGGCGCCCATGGCCGCGCCAAAACGCTTGGCCAGGCGCTCAGCGACGTTCTCGCGCGGCGTGTAGTCGATGACGTCCTCGGCCTTGACGACCTCGCGGGCCACATAGTCGAGGTTGCCGAAGTGGTCGGCCAGGCCCAGCTTGACGGCCTGCTCACCGTTCCAGAACAGGCCCGAGAAGGTCTCCTGCGTCTCCTTGAGCCGCTTGCCGCGGCCTTCGCGCACGACGGCGATGAACTGCTGATGGATCTGGTCCAGCATGGCTTGCGCGTAGGCGCGCTGCTTGGGGTTCTCCGGACTGAACGGGTCCAGCATGCCCTTGTTCTCGCCGGCAGTCAGCAGGCGGCGCTCGATACCGACCTTCTCCATCAAACCGGTGAAGCCAAAGCCATCCATCAGCACGCCGATGGAGCCGACGACCGAGGCCTTGTCGACATAGATTTCGTCGGCCGCTGCGGCGATGTAGTACGCGCCGGAGGCACACATCTCCTCGACGACGGCATAGACCGGCTTGTCGTACTGCTTCTTCAGCCGCTTGATCTCGTCGTAGACGATGCCGGCCTGCACCGGGCTGCCACCGGGCGAGTTGATGCGCAGCACGACGGCCTGGGCCGCGTCGTCCTTGAAGGCGTCTTTCAGCGCGGCCAGCAACTGCTCGGCGCTGGCCTCGGTGTCGGCGGCGATCTCGCCACGCACCTCGACCAGGGCGGTGTGCGGCGTCGTCGACGGCGTCACGTGCTTGCCCTGCAGCCACAAGCTGTAGACCAGCAGGGCCGCGAGCAGCAACCAGAACAGCCGGAACACCGTGCGCCAGCGCCGCTCCAGCCGGCGCTCACGCAGGAAGTCGCGGGCCAGCTGGGCCAGCAGCGTCTCGTTTTGCGGCGTGAGCTGTACCGGCACGCCGACGGGCTCGGGCATCGGGGGAGGCAGGGAGTCGTCAGAGGTGCTGCTCATATCAATCTTCAAAAGCGGGCTTGGTGTCCCGGGTCGGGTGCCAGTAGACCTCGCCATCGCGCTCGGTCAGGTCGATCTTCGTCAAGCGGCCGCGGTTACAGGGGCCCATGACGCATTGGCCGGTCGATGGTTCGTAGACGGCGCCATGGATGCTGCACATGATGAAGCGCTTGTCGCTGTCCAGGAACTCGCCTTCCTGCCAGTCCATCTCGGTGGGCACATGGGCGCAGCGGTTCAGGTAGGCGACCGCCTTGCCGTCGAAACGCAGCGCGAAGGCCCGCACCGGCTCGCGCCACTGGATGACGTCGAAGCTGACGGCCTTGCCGCGCTCCACGAGTTCGGCCGAAGCGCACAGGCGCTGCAGCGGCGCGGCTTCGGGCTCAGGCATGTGCGATCAGCCAGTCGTGCAGCTCGCGCGTCGAGTGCGCAACGAAGAGCGGCTTGAACTCGGCAAAGGTCTCGTGGTCATGCGCGCCAAAGCTGACCGCGACGCAGGGCACACCGGCATTCATGGCCAGCTGCAGGTCGTGCGTCGTGTCGCCGATCATCAGCGTGCGCTCGGGCTCGGTGCCGAACTCCTTCATCAGCTCCAGCAGCATCTGCGGATGCGGCTTGGAACGCGTCTGGTCGGCTGTGCGCGTGCCGTCGAACAGATGCCCCAGTTCGCTTGACGCCAGCACGCGGTCCAGGCCCGCGCGGTTCTTGCCGGTCGCCACCGCCAGCCAGTGGTGCCGCGCCTTCAAGGCCTCCAGCATCTCCAGCGTGCCTTCGAACAGCGAGAGTTCGTGCTCCGAGGCGAGGTAGTGGTGGCGGTAGCGCAGGCCCAGCTCGGGGTAGCGCTCGGCGGCCAGGCCGGGCACGGCATGTTCGAGGGCATCGCGCAGGCCCAGGCCGATGACATATTTGGCGCGCTCGAACTCGGGCTCGGGCAGGCCCAGGTCAACGGCGGCGCGCTGGATGCAGCGGGCGATCAGCGCCGTGGAGTCGAACAGGGTGCCGTCCCAGTCGAAGGCGATCAGGTCGAATTGTTGCGGGCGGGAGGTCATGAAGGGATTGTCGATGTTCGGGCTTTCGCCTTGAGACTCAGGGGCGCTCGACTTGGCGCAAGCGAGATGCATAACCGGGGATCGGCTCCAGCCGGCAAGGCTGACGGGCGCCTTCGGCGGCCGGTTCGGTGAACAGCCGGACTGCGGGCGATTCGAGTGTCACGCCAGCCTCAAGCAGGATGTCCCAGATGGCTTCGTAGCGCGCTGCCACGTCGGCCGCATTGCCAGTGCAGAAGGCTTCTCTCAGCACTGCGGCGACGGGATTGCAGCTGACGGGAGAACCCTTCGGCTGATATGGCATGGTGGCACCGCGCGCCCAGCTTGCGAAATGCGGCCTCCACGCCTCGAATTGCTCCTGATCCCCGCCTGCTTCCCAGAAGGCTGCCATGACGAAGCAGCCCTTGGCTGGCCCGGCGGCTTCGATGAGCCGGTCAAAAGCATCGAGCTGGCCTTGCTGGGTCGCCACGCCCAACAGCCAATGCGGCCCAGGCCCGCCCAGGATCATTGGCTGCTCACCGAAGTAGGACATCACCTCGGGTTCGCGCAATCGCTGCTCGATCACCGCCCACGGCAGGCCGCCAGCAGCCAATTCGTGCGCATGGCCGGCTCGCTCTTGGAGCGTCAAAGGCGCMAGGCCCCAGCGCTGCCGAAATCGCTCCACCGCGGCGTCCTCGGCACGCGCCCAGAGCTGAAGCAACCACCAACGCCGAGTTTGCATCGACGCATCCCGCAGGGACTGCTCGGCCAACCAATGGTAGAGCTCCGGATGCCGCGTACAACCGGGCCCTGCGCAAACGGCCGCGACCGCCAGAGGCATTGCGAGGCCCGACCTGCCCTGCTTGGACAAGCGCTGCCAGAAGGCCGGCATCCTCGGCTCGGCGCCCTCGACGTATTGCCCCATTGCCTCGGCCCAGGCGAATGCCTGCGATCCCGCTCGCAGGTCGCACCAAACGTCGTCGGCGGCGCCCACATCCGCCAACAGCGTGTCGCGGTGCCGGGGGCGGGCCTGCCCATTGCGCAACGGCTTCATCTCGACCGCCAGCTTCAGCCCCAACTGCTCCATCCGCTTCTGAACTGTTGCCACGCGGCGCTTGGCCAGCGCCGTCTGCGCTCTCTTGGCCGGCGACAAGTGCAGGGCCAGCTCGTTCGCCGGGCACTGCGCGGCACGCACCGCCAACTCGTTCAGGGCGACAAGGCCGTCGCGTGTCAGTCGATCGGTGCGCGCTTCGAATTGCAGGGGAATGGGCGCAGGCGGCATGATCGTCATGGCGGCCACCCACGAGCCGCCCAGAGAGGCCGCGACGATGAAGGCCGCCCGGCCCAACCGCTCAAGCGCCCGCCACAACTTCATGCGGCACTGTCCACCAGGCTTCGGCAATCGGCAGGCAATGGCGCCTCGCAGGTCACCGTCTCCCCCGTCGCCGGATGCTGGAACTGCAGCTTTCGCGCATGCAAGAACATGCGGTCGAACTTGGCACGCCCGCGCGCCAGCTCGCGGTTGCGCTCGAAGTCGCCGTACTTGGGGTCGCCGACGATGGCGTGACCGGCCTGCTGCAGGTGGACGCGGATCTGGTGGGTGCGGCCGGTCTTGATGGTCACATCCAGCAGGCTGAAATGCGGCGTGCGCTGGACGACCTTCACCAGGCTGATCGACCGCTTGGCGCCTTCCTCATCCGCCTTGCCCGGCCTCACCCAGCGCTCGCCGTCGCCGCCGACGAACTTGACCAGCGGCACGTCGATGACCTTGAGCTTGGCCGGCCAGTCGCCCCAGACCAGGGCGGCATAGGTCTTGCCCGTCTCGCGCTCGCGCAGCTGATCCTGCAGTGCCACCAGCGCGCTGCGCTTCTTGGCGATCATCAGCAGGCCGGAGGTTTCCTTGTCGAGGCGGTGCACCAGCTCCAGGAACTTGGCCGTCGGCCGCGAGCGGCGCAGGGCTTCGATGACGCCGTAGCTGACGCCCGAGCCGCCATGCACCGCCACGCCGGCCGGCTTGTYGATGACGAGCAGGTGCTCATCCTCGAACACCACCGGAAACTCACGCGCCGGCGCCTCGGGCTGAGCCGGGCGCTCGGGCAGGCGCACCGGCGGGATGCGCACCTCGTCACCAATTTCCAGCCGGGTGTCGGCCTGGGCCCGGCCTTTGTTGACCCTCACTTCGCCGGCCCGGATGACGCGGTAGACGTGGGTCTTGGGCACGCCCTTGAGTTCGCGCAGCAGGAAATTGTCCAAGCGCTGCCCGGCGGAGCCTTCGTCCACCGTGACCCGGCGCACGGCTGGCGCCGTGCCAGGGGTTTGCGTGGTGTCGGGCGGCACTTGGCCTACCCCTATAATCCTTTTCACCACGTTGCTGCCGTAAGTATTTGATTTGTTTGATTTTAGCGGCGGTAACGTGTGGCCGACGGGGCACAACCCTGGCGGCCACAGGCGATGCAACGCGAAAGGCGGCCGGCAGGTTTCCTCCCCGAGTGAGTGAACGGCCCGCTGCCCGACGCGGCAGAGCGATGACACAAGAACCCGCGAGCCCCGCTGCCCTTGATTGTTTCAAGGAACCCGGCGCCCGCAGACAACAAGGTTTCCATGGCGACAGAGCACCTGGCCTTCGGGCCGCGCGAGCTGTCACCAGCGTCCAGCAGCCCATGCAGATGAGCATGCCCCTCCCCCCACACGCACCTCTGCGGCCCCGGCTAGATCCCGGTGTGGCCGCCCTGCCCCGGCTTGTTGCCGGGCGGGTGCGCGCGGGAGCCGGCGGCTCGGCTCGCATGACCGCTGCTGCGGCGCACGCGCCAACGCCAACTGCGCGCTGACCCCCACGGTCGGCCGCGCTTTCGGTCCAGGGCGATTCCTTCCTCGGTTCTCGAGTCATTGCCCGTGCATCTTTAGCCGCCAGCGCTTTGGCTTGGCGGCGCGATGAACGTGCGCGTTTCGCGGCGGCTGACAAGCCGCCCGGCGCGAGAGGAGTGATGACATGAAACGCATGCTGATCAATGCGACGCAGCCGGAAGAGCGGCGCCTCGCGATCGTTGATGGCCAGAAGCTGCTGGACTTCGAGACCGAAATCGAAGGCCGTGAGCAGCGCAAGGGCAATATCTACAAGGCCGTCGTGACGCGGGTCGAGCCCTCGCTCGAAGCCTGCTTCGTCGACTACGGCGAGGACCGCCACGGCTTCCTGCCGTTCAAGGAAATCTCGCGCCAGTTCTTCCGCGAGGGCACCGACGTCAAGAACGCGACCATCAAGGACGCGATCAAGGAAGGCCAGGAGCTGCTGGTCCAGGTCGAGAAGGAAGAGCGCGGCAACAAGGGCGCGGCGCTGACCACCTTCGTCAGCCTGGCCGGCCGCTATCTGGTGCTGATGCCCAACAACCCGCGCGGCGGTGGCGTTTCGCGCCGCATCGAGGGCGAGGACCGCGAGGAGCTGAAGGAAAACCTCGACCAGCTCGAGTACCCCAAGGGCATGTCCCTGATCGCACGCACCGCCGGTATCGGCCGCACGGCGCCCGAGCTGCAGTGGGACTTGAACTACATGCTCAAGCTCTGGACCGCGATCGATGACGCGGCCAAGGGCGGCAAGGGCGCCTACCTGATCTACCAGGAATCCAGCCTGGTCATCCGCGCGATCCGCGACTACTTCACGTCGGACATCGGCGAGATCCTGATCGACACGGACGACCTGTACGAGCAGGCCAGCCAGTTCATGAACCACGTGATGCCCGACCAGGGCCATCGCGTGAAGCGCTACCGCGACGACGCACCGCTGTTCAGCCGCTTCCAGATCGAGCACCAGATCGAGACGGCCTTCAGCCGCACGGTGAACCTGCCGTCCGGCGGCGCCATCGTCATCGACCACACCGAAGCCCTCGTGTCGGTCGACGTCAACTCGGCCCGCTCGACCCGCGGCACCGACATCGAAGAGACGGCCACCCGCACCAACCTCGAAGCGGCCGACGAAATCGCCCGCCAGATGCGCCTGCGCGACCTGGGCGGCCTGATCGTCGTCGACTTCATCGACATGGAGGAGAGCAAGAACCGCCGTGACGTGGAACAGCGCCTGCGCGACGCGCTGCGCCAGGACCGCGCCCGCGTGCAGTTCGSCTCSATCAGCAAGTTCGGCCTGCTCGAAATGAGCCGCCAGCGCCTGCGCCCGGCACTCAGCGAAGGCAACCACATCACCTGCCCGCGCTGCAACGGCACGGGCCACATCCGCGACACCGAGTCCTCGGCACTGCAGATCCTGCGCATGGTCCAGGAAGAGGCCATGAAGGACAACACCGCCGCCGTGCACGTGCAGGTGCCGGTGGAAGTGACCTCCTTCCTGCTGAACGAGAAGCGCACCGAGATCACCAAGATCGAACTCAAGCAGCGCGTCACCGTGCTGCTGGTGCCCAACAAGCACCTCGAGACGCCGAACTACAAGCTCGAGCGCCTGCGCCACGACGACCCGCGCCTGGAGAACCTGCAGGCCAGCTACACGATGATCGAGGAGCCGACCGACGAGGTCGGCATCACGCGTCGCGGCGACGTCGAGAAGAAGAACAAGCAGGAGCCGGTCATCAAGGGCATCCTGCCCGAGCAGCCCGCGCCGGTCGCCGCACCGAAGCCCGAGCCCGTCGCGGCCGCGCCCGCACCGGCGCCCGTCGTTGCGCCCCCGCCGCCAGCACCGCAGGCCAAGGGCTTCTTCAGCCGCCTGTTCAGCTTCTTCGGCGGTGGCGATGCCGCGCCGGCCCCGGCACCTGCTGTCCAGGCGCCCGCAGCGGCGCCTGCCGCAACGGACAAGCCCAAGCGCGAAGGCGGCCGTGATGGTCGCCGCGACGGTGGCCGCCGTGGTGAGCGCGGCGAGCGTGGCGAACGCGGTGAGCGCAACGAGCCGCGTGGCCAAGGTGGCCGCCGCGATGGCAAGCCGCAGGAAGCCCGCGGTGAGCGTGCCGAACGCGGTGACCGCAAGCCGCGCACCGAAGGCGGTGACAAGCCCGAACAGCAGCAACGCCCGGAGCGCGGCGAGCGCCCCGAGCGTGGTGAGCGTGCTGAACGTGGTGAGCGCACCGAACGCGGTGGTGACCGCCCGGAGCGTGGTGAGCGCCGCCCGCGGGGCGAGCGGCAGGAGCGCCCGCCGGTCGAGACCGTGGCCGCCTTGCCGGTTGCCGCGCCGTTGAGCGAAGACTTGGCCGCCGTCCACGACGCGCCGCCGGCCTTTGTCGACAGCCAGGCCGAAGCCGCCCTGCCTCCGACTGGCGACACGCCGGCCGGTGAAGAGCGCCAGGGCCGTGGCCGCCGCCGTCGCCGTGGTGGCCGCGAGCGCGACGATCAGACGGGCACCGAAGGCACGGCAGAAGCCGGCGTCGAAGCACCGGCTGAAGTTGTTGCTGACGCAGGCGCCGAAACCACGCCGCCCGTCGAAGGTGATGACGCCGAGGGCCATGGCC
The DNA here is from genome assembly GCF_054049335.1 of Roseateles sp. P5_E1. NCBI lineage: Bacteria > Pseudomonadati > Pseudomonadota > Betaproteobacteria > Burkholderiales > Sphaerotilaceae > Roseateles > Roseateles sp. P5_E1. Next base: position 23,459 of record NZ_JBFUMN010000015.1, on the reverse strand, counting down.
GCGAAAGCCGCCGTCGCGGCGGTCGCAATCGCAACCGAGGCCGCCGTGAGGAAGGTGCCGTCGAAGGCCAGGAAGCCACTGCTGGCGAGGAGGCCGCTTCGGCCGCCGCGCCGATGCAGAGTTCGCTGATCGAAGACGCGATGGCCAATGCTGCTGCGCCGGTCCAGGCGCCCGCAGCCGTGGCCGCCGCGCCGGCTCCGGTCGCTGCACCTGCGCCGGCCCCGGCGCCGGTTGTCCAAGCCTTCAAGCTGCCGATGGGCGAGCTTCAATCCATCGCCGAAGGTGCCGGCCTGCAATGGGTCAACTCCGACGCCGACAAGATCGCCGCTGTGCAGGCCGCCATCGCGGCCGAGCCCGCACCGGCCCCGCTGGGCCGCGAGCCGGCAGCGGTCGCCGTTGTCGACGAGGGCCCGCTGGTGCTCGTGGAAACCCGCAAGGATCTCAGCCAGGTGAAGCTGCCTTTCGAGGCATGATTCGGGTCGGCTGATCCCACCCTCCAACGCCGCTCGGCCACAAGCCGGGCGGCGTTTCTCTTTTTCAGAGCCCCAACTCCGAGGCCCCCATGACGACCACTGTCACCGCAGACGCCGCCACCGCGGCAAGCCCCGCGGCCAAGATGCCGCCGCAGATCCCCTACATCATCGGCAACGAAGGATGCGAGCGCTTCAGCTTCTACGGCATGCGCAACATCCTGACGGTCTTCATGATGACCAGCCTGCTGCTGGCCATTCCCGAGGACCTGCGCAAGGCCGAGGCCAAGGAGGTGTTCCACACCTTCGTCATCGGTGTCTATTTCTTCCCGCTGCTGGGCGGTTGGCTGGCCGACCGCTTCTTCGGCAAGTACCCGACCATCTTCTGGTTCAGCATCCTGTACTGCGCGGGGCATGCCTGCCTGGCCCTGTTCGACGACAACATCCGGGGCTTCTACTTCGGCCTGTTCCTGATCTCGCTCGGCTCGGGTGGCATCAAGCCCTTGGTGAGTTCATTCGTTGGCGACCAGTTTGACAAGAGCAACCGGACGCTGGCGCAGAAGGTCTATGACGCCTTCTACTGGATCATCAACTTCGGCAGCTTCTTCGCGTCGCTGCTGATGCCCCTCATCCTGAAGAACTATGGCGCCAGCGTCGCCTTCGCGCTGCCGGGTCTGCTGATGCTGGCCGCCACCGTCATCCTGTGGAGCGGCCGCAAGAAGTATGTGCACCAGCCGGCGCGCGGCGCCAACCCGCACAGCTTTTTGAAGGTGGTTTGGACGGCCTTGAAGGCCGGCGGCGCTGGCGCCGCCGTGGCATCGCTTGGTCTCGTTGGTGCGGCCTACTCGCTGAGCCGCATCGATGGCCTGGGCCTCGTGCCGGCGGTCTGCCTGGCCCTCGTGCTGGTGATGGGCTTTGGCGGCGTGGGCGCGGCGATGCAGCTGGAGCGCGCGCGCGGCGTGCATCCGGACGAGGCTGTCGACGGTGTGCGTAGCGTGCTGCGCGTGCTGGTGCTGTTCGCGCTGGTCACSCCGTTCTGGTCGCTGTTCGACCAGAAGGCSTCSACCTGGGTGCTGCAGGCCGATCAGATGGCCAAGCCCGCCTGGTTCCAGTCGTCCATGATGCAGGCGCTGAACCCGSYGCTGGTGATGATCCTGATCCCSTTCAACAACCTGGTGCTCTATCCCACGCTGCAACGCATGGGCCTGCAGGTGACGGCACTGCGCCGCATGGGCGCAGGCATCGCGCTGGCGGGTGCGGCCTGGATCGTCGCCGGCGTGTTGCAGCTGTGGCTGGACGAAGGCACGACGGTCAGCATCGTCTGGCAGATGCTGCCCTATGCGCTGCTGACGCTGGGCGAGGTGCTGGTCTCGGCCACCGGGCTGGAGTTCGCCTACAGCCAGGCACCGCTGTCCATGAAGGGCACGATCATGAGCTTCTGGAGCCTGTCGGTGACCATCGGCAACCTGTGGGTGCTGCTGTCCAACGTCAGCATCAAGAGCCCGGCGGCGCTGCAGGCGATCAAGTCGACCGGCTACAGCGAGACCGCCTGCCTGATGTTCTTCTTCGCCGGCTTCGCGCTCGTGGCCGCGACCCTGTTTGCGCTCGTGGCAAGGCGCTATCCGATGCTGAACAATTACCGCAGCTGAAGTGCGGCGGTGAATAGCCACCTTGGTTTCAGCGCCTGGCTCAGTAAGCTGCGCGGCACATGACAGACGCTCAAAATCGCCGCCCCTACGTCGATCCCACGCTGGTCGATCACCATGCACCACGCGCCGCGCCTGAGCCGGCGCCCGAAGCTGCGGCCTGGCAGCAGTCCTCGAACCGCCCGCGTCCGGCGGGCGCCCGGTCGCCGCGCACCCGCGTGATCCGCGAATCCAAGCGCGGCTACTTCGCCCGCCACTGGCATGGCGAGATGAGCCTGGTGCGCAGCTACTGGGTCAACAACTTCCTCGTCGCCACGCCACTGGCTTTCCTGCTGACGGGCCTGATGACCTGGATCAGCGTCAAGGGCGACTCGCTACAGGTCAGCGCCATCTCGCTGCTGGTGACCATGCCGCTGCTGCTGGCGCTGAACCTGTGGTGCATCGTCGGCGCCTGGCGTGCCGCGGCCAACTATCTGCGCGAAAGCGGCTCGGCACTCTGGGGGTGGCTGGCGCGCATCACGCTGGCGCTCAGCACCCTGCAGTTGTTGGCCTCGGTGGTGTTCGGCTTCCTGCCCAGCGTGGGCGAGTACTGGTCCATGGCCCGCGGCGTCGACCCGCTGGGGCAGGCCAAGTTCAGCTTCTCCGCCGATGGCCGCAGCCTGCGGCTGGATGGTGTCATCGGCATGGGCGACGGCGAGCGACTGCGCCAACTGCTGAACAGCGAGGCAGCACGGGACCTCAAGCGCGTGGAACTGGCGTCACCTGGCGGCCGCGTGCGCGAGGCTGAGCGCATGGCCGCGGCCTTGAAGGCGCGCGGCCAGGCCAGCCGCGCGGTGGGCACCTGCGCCAGCGCCTGCACCCTTGTCTTCCTGGCCGGGCAGCCCCGCCATATGACGGCCACGGGCGAGCTGGGCTTTCATCGCGCATCCACCGGCACCTACAACCCGGTCTTCGAGGAACTGGCCAACCAGCAATTGGCCAAGACCTACACCGAGCTGGGCCTGCCGCAGCCCATGATCGACAAGACGCTGCGTACGCCGTCGCGCAGCATGTGGTTCGTGCCGCGCGACGAGCTGGTCTCCTACGCCTTGATCGCGCCAGCGCCACCCACACTGGCGGTGCCACTGCCGGCCGCCAATGCCACGCTGGCCGATTTCGACGATGCATTGCACATGCACCCCGTGTGGGAGGCGCTGGACAAGCGCACCCCAGGCACCGTGGACGACATCGCCAAGCGCATGCTGGCCGCCCACCAGGCCGGCGCCAGCGAGGAGGAGGTGCAAGCCACCGTGCTGTCGCCCCTGGCCCGCCAGATGCCGGATCTGCTCGGCGGCACCGACGCCGTGTTGCGCCACCGCTATGTGCAACTGGTGTCCGACCAGCTGAAGGCCCTGCGCACACCACCCGCTGGCGTCAGTGCCGGGGCCTGCCGCGACCTGCTCGACGGGCGCATGGGCGTGCGCCCGCAGCTCCCGCAGGCCTTGCAGGTGCGCGAAGCCCAATGGCTGCAGGACGTGGCCAATGGCACGCTGCCACACCGGCAGCCCAAGCCGGTCAGCGCCCTTGAGATCGAGGTCCTTGAGCGCACCGTGGGGCCGACGGCCATGGGCATGCTGTCGCGCCTGTGGGTCGACGCGCCCGAGGCGGCCAAACCCAGCGTCGCTGCCAGCTGCGACCCCGCCATCGCCATGCTGGACCGCCTGCAGGGCCAGCCCCCGGCCCGCCGGGACCTGGCGGAGCGGCTGCTCTTCCAGCCATCGCGCTGATCAGGACCGCATAAGTTCGCTTGGGTGAAATTACCCAGGCCAGCTGATGCCGGTCGTCCCTTCGCCCTTTCTACGATACCGCTCGGTTGCCAATTCGGCACCGCTTTTCATGGAGTTGCTTTCGTGACCATCGCCTCCCCGCTGCGCCTGCCTTTGCTTGGCGCCCTGCTCGGCCTCAACCTCGCCGCCCAGGCGGCACCGAGCGCGCCCGCCGCCGTCAGCTTCGACACCACGCCGCGTGCCGGCCAGCATCAACGACAGCAGATCGACCTGCAGGCCGTCATGAAGATGCGCGTCGAGGCCGGCCCCGACGCGACGGACGAGCAGCGCGCCAAGGCGGCTCAAGCCGCCGAGGGCATGGCGCTGATGGGGCCGATGAAGATGAGCATGCACATGGAGCAGACCATGCAGGTCGGCGCTGCGGACGGCGAGGGCTGGCTGCCGCTGAGCTTGTCGGTCGGCGCCAAGGGCGGCAGCGTGGAAATCGGTGGCAAGCCCGCACCGCTGCCCAGTCTAGGCAAGACCGACATGCGCATTGCAGCGCGCTTCAACCCCAAGGACTTCGGCTTCGAGGTGCAGAAGGTCGAGGGCGGTTCACCCGAGCTGAGCGAGGCCATGAGCAACCAGGGCAAGGCCGCGATCAGCGAGTCCCTGCAACTGCTCAAGGCCCTGAGCCAGCGCCCGCTGAAGGTCGGCGACAGCGTTGAGGTGCCGCTGAACATGGCCCTGCCCATGCCGCTGCCAGGCGGCGCCGGCGGCATGCAAGGCCTGGTGCGCTACACGCTGGCCCGCGTGGACAAGGGTGTGGCGCATTTCGACCTGAGCATGGATCTCAACATGAACATCGACACCCCGCTGCCCAGGCCCGCGGCTGCTGCATCCGCGGCCAGCGGCGCGGCCGCGGACGCTGCACCGCCGATGCTGCACATGCAGATCACGGGTGGTGGCAAAGGCACGAGCTCGCTGCGCCTGGCCGACCGCCTGCCGCTGGCCAGCCAGCTCGCCATGGACATGAAGATGACGATGAACGGGCCCGACAACGGCCGGATGTTCATGGACATGGACATGGTCGTGCAGTCCAAGGGCGAGTCCCTCGCCAAGCCCGCTGCCGCCAAGCCAGCGGTCAAGAAGGCGCCCTGAGCGGGGGCGCCAGGACTCGACCCTAAGGCGCCGACTTCTCCACGACGACAAAGGCGACGGCATAGTCCTGCTCGTCGCTGACCGTCACATGGGCGCTCAAGCCCCGGGCGGCGAACCAATCGGCCAGCGCTCCATGCAATGCGATCTCGGGCTTGCCACTGCGCGCCTTGACAACTTCCATGGCCCGCCAGGTCATGGGCATTCGCATTCCCATGCCAATGGCCTTGGAGAAGGCCTCCTTGGCGGCGAAGCGCGTTGCCAGATAGGCCTCGCCGCGCGCGTCGACCTTGGCGCGGCGCTCCCTGAAGACGGTCAGTTCGTGCGGCCCCAGCACCTTCTCGGCGAAGCGCTCGCCGCGCCTGGCGAGCGTGGCGCGGATGCGCCGGATGTCGCAGACGTCGGTGCCGATGCCGTAAATCACTGGTAGGCCGTGGCAATGACCTGTTGATAGCCGCGCACCGTATCGGCGTAGCCCAGCTCCAATGCATCGGCGATCAGGGCATGGCCGATGGACACCTCCTGTACACCCGGGACATGGCGCAGGAACAGGCTGAGGTTGTCGCGATTCAGGTCGTGGCCGGCATTGATGCCCAGCCCGACCTTGAGCGCCGCCTCGGCCGTGGCCGTGAAACCGGCCAGCACGGCGTCCTGGCGTTCGGTACCGAAGGCGCTGGCAAAGGTCTCGGTATAGAGCTCGATGCGATCCGCGCCCAGCTCGGCCACGGCCGCCATCGCGGCCGGATTCGGGTCCATGAAGAGGCTGACGCGCACACCCAGGCTTTGCGCTTCATGGATCAACGGCTTCAGTCGCCCGGCGTCCTGCGGCAGCATCCAGCCATGGTCGGACGTGAACTGCTCTTCCGAGTCCGGCACGAAGGTGACCTGATGGGGCCGGTGCTTGCGCACGAAGTCCATCAGGTTCTGCGTCGGGTTGCCCTCGATGTTGAACTCGGCCTGGGGCCAGTCCTTCAGGAAGGCAGCGAGGTCGTCGACGTCGCCGGCACGGATGTGCCGCGCATCGGGGCGGGGGTGGACAGTGATGCCCTGGGCGCCTGCCAGCAGGCATTGCTCCGAAGCACGCAGCACACTGGGAATGCCCAGGTGGCGGGTGTTGCGCAGCAGCGCGACCTTGTTGACGTTAACGGACAGCGCGCAGCGGGCGCCGGCGTGGGCAAGCGGGTTCATGCCCCCATCGTAGTGGAGCGTCACAACCCCTGGCGCGTCAGGGGGAGGTGCTGAGCACCATCAGCAGTCCGTCGCGCACGTCACCACCGGCCGGCAGCCAGACGACCGAGAAACCGCGCTTCGCGTCCCCGGCGGCCGTGAAGCGCTGCTGCCAGGCCGGGTTGCCGGTCTCCACGCGGCCGGCACTGGCGGCGAGCTTCCAGGCCGGCGTGGCAGCCTGCTGGTAATGGCCCAGCACGACCTCCCAGGCGGTATCGCCGGGCAGCCGGTAGAGCTGGGTGTCCACGACCCGCGCCTGCATCGCCTTGCTGACAACCACGTTGGCACGGCGAGCGGCGGACAGCGAAGGCTCACCGAAATGATCCCAGTCCACCGCCACGGCGCCGGCCGGCGGAGTGGGCAGCGCCACGACCGGCGTTGCGGTGGCGGCGGTGCTCATCATCAGCAAGCCCACGCCGGCGAGCAGGCAGGCGCGGCGGGCCGGGTCGGTGGGAAGTTGGGACTCATGGCTTGGCATGTTCGCGGGTGACGATCCAGGTGCCGTTGAAGGCCGCACCGGCGCCGCTGCTGGCGGCCTGCTCCAGATCGGGACGGCCGTTGGGCAGGGTGCGCGTGGCGACGCTGGGCACCAGCGCCCAGAATAGCTTGTCGTCGGCACTGACCTGGTCGCTGATCTTGGCGTCCATGGCGGCCTTGACGCCGAACTGGGTCCATTCCTTCAGCACCGAGGCGGCAATGCCCACGGCCGGATTGGCACGGCCCGCGGTCTTGTCGACAACCGTCAGCACGCTCTTCAGCGTCGCATTGATCAGGTCGCCCTGCTCCTTCGCGTCCTGGGTGATGTCCTTGACCGCTGMGCTCACGGCGCCGGCGTAGTAGCCGGCCGTCTCCGCGTTGACGAAGCGCTGGCCGCCACCGGGAGCAGCAGTCTGGGCCTCGAAGCGCGCGGCCGGGTTCTCGTTCTTGCCGTTGCCCAGCGAGATCTGCGCCTGGATCTCGCCCAGGGTATTGAAGTCCTTGGCGTTCAGCGAAGCCTTGGCATAGGCCGCCAGCGCCGAGCCGTTGGCCGTTTCGCGGTTGGCGGCCAGTTCGCGCATGACGCCATTGGTGTCGCTCAGGATCAGCTGGCCCATGCTGCGCCGCACGTTCTCGGCGGCGTCGGGCCGGCCGCGGCCCGCCAGATCGGTCATCACCGAAGCGGCGTCGGCGAAGACGCGGGCCTTGGTGTCGGCATCACCGATGCCGCTGGCGACCTTGAGCAACTGCTCCAGCGGCTTGGTGTCGGTGCGCACCGCGCCGACGCCGCCACCCATGCCACCCGCGACGAGGAGGGTCTCGTTGGTGGCCGCCTTCAGCACCGCCTGGCGCTGCTCGGGCAGCAGGCCCTGCAGGGCCTGCTGGGCGGTGGCGGAATCCATGCTGCCGATCACCTCGGCGATCGCGCGAGCCTGCGGATCGTGCAGGCGCGACTCGTTCATCGTGTCGATGGCGGTTTGGTCTGTCGAGGCGCCGGCCAGCTGTTTGACGAAGTCGAGCTTGGTCTGGTTGCTGCCGTGCTGACCGACGGCGGCGGCCAGGTCGGTGATGTTGTCGTCGGACAGCAGGCGGTCGCGCGAGGTCTGGCGGCCGGTGGTGCGGTCGAATGCCTGTGACAGCTTGGCCAGATCAGCGCCGCTGAGGTCGCGGGCCATCTCGTTGAAGAAGTCGCGCCGCTCGCCCTGGCTCAGCCCGCCATTGCCGAACCACGAGTCGTCGTTCATCTCGTCGGCGATCTGGCGCAACTCGTCCGCGCCGAGCTTCGCCATGACCGCCCGGCTGTCCGCCGCGTCGAGGTTGGACAGGATGGACTTGACGCTCTTGATGTCGCCGTTGGTGACGGGGTTGAACCAGCCCGTCTCCATGTGGTGGCGGATGTCCTTGACGGCGCTGTCGACGGTGTTGGGCGGCATGGTGGGCTCTCGGTCGGATTGCAAGGCGCCGGGCAGTCATGCAGCACCAGCTCATGCCGCGCATTCTTGGCAGTACCTGGCCGCGCCGAAAGCTGCGTCTGGCCCTAGCCGCGGCGCAACCCTAGCTGCGGCTGACCCTAGCCCCGTCCAGCAATTGCTGCACGTCGACCATCAGCGAGCGGGTACGCAGCTGCTGGTGGCCAAGGTGGTAGTGGAGCAAGCCGCGCAGCGTGGTCTTCAGGCCTTGCAGCTCCACCGCGCAGGCCTGACGCAGCGCGGCGGGGCTGCCGTGCAGCAGCGCGGCCTGGAGCTGGATGAGCAGCGTGCCGGGCAAGCTGGCGTCGCTGGTGGGCGGGATGAGGCCGGACTCGGGCGAGAGCTGGTAGCGGCGCGCGGGGTCGATGGCAGTCTGCGTGGTCGTGACGACGCTGAGGTCGGGCAGCAGGCCCAGCTCGGCCAGCAGCCTGATCTCGAAGGCACGCAGCGCCGCGTCGCCCTCGGCCAGATGGGCCAGCGTGTCGGCGTACGCGTCGAAGAGCTGGGGATGCGGGTCGTGGCGGGCCAGCAGCTTCATCAGCAGCTCATTCAGGTAGTAGCCCGAGAACAGCGCCGCACCCGCCGGCAGGGTCGCACCGCCGCCCCACTCCGCGCTGCGCAGGGTCTGCACCTCACCACCCTCCGCCTTGGCGGGCTTGGAGAGACTGACAGAGATKCGCTGCAACGGCAGCAGTACGGCGCGCAGCTGCGAGTAGGGCCGTTTGGCGCCCTTGGCCGCGACGGCGAGCCGGCCGGACTCGCGCGTGAACAGGTCGAGGATGAGGCTGGACTCGCTCCAGTCGTGCTGGTGCAGCACGTAGGCCTGCTGGACCGCAGGCGGGCGCGTCAGCCGCATCGGCTCGGCCGATGAACAAAGCCACAGAGGCACAGAGGCACAGGGAAATTCAAGGTTTTCCTCTGTGTCTCCGTGCCTCTGTGGCCGTGTTGTCTTTGACGATCACTCGTAGCCGTAGCTGCGCAAATGCTCTTCGGTATCCGCCCAGCCCGAGCGCACCTTGACCCACAGCTCCAGGAAGACTCGGCCATCCATCAGATGCTCCAGCTCCTGGCGCGACTCCGAACCGATGCGCTTCAGGCGCTCGCCGCCCTGGCCGATGATCATGCCTTTGTGGGCGTCGCGCTCGACGACGATGCTGGCGCTGATGCGGCGCAGCTCGCCCTCCTCTTCCCACTTGTCGATGATGACGGTGGATGTATAGGGCAGTTCGTCACCGGTCAGGCGAAACAGCTTCTCGCGGATGATTTCGCTGGCAAGGAACTTCTCGCTGCGGTCGGTCAACGCATCCTCTTCGTAGAACCAGCCCTGCTCGGGCAGATAAGGCTTGAGGATCTTGAAGAGGCGGGTGACGTCGGATTCCTTCTTGGCCGACAGCGGCACGAACTCGCTGAAGTTGCGGCGCTCCTGCATGCCCTTGAGCCAGGGGGCCAGCTCCGCGCGGCGGTGCACCGCATCCAGTTTGTTGGCGATCAGCACGACCGGCTTGTCTTCGGGCAGCAGGCCCAGTACCTTGGCGTCGTCCAGGCCAAAGCGGCCGGCCTCGACGACGAAGAGCACGAGGTCAACGTCGGCCAGCACGCCGTGTACGGTGCGGTTGAGCGTGCGGTTGAGCGCGGCGTTGTGCTTGGTCTGAAAGCCGGGCGTGTCAACGAAGACGAACTGCGCCTCCTCGACAGTGCGCACGCCGGTGATGCGGTGGCGCGTCGTCTGGGCCTTGTCGGACGTGATGCTGACCTTCTGCCCGACCAGGGCGTTCAGCAACGTGGATTTGCCGACATTGGGGCGACCGACGATGGCGATGAGGCCACAACGCTGGGGAGGACCGTCAGCGGTGGCGGCGGCAGGGGGTACAGCGTCGGTGGTCATGATTTGCCTCGTTCGGCGGTGAGTCTATCCAGCAGGCGGCTGGCAGCCTCCTGCTCGGCGGTGCGGCGGGAGCGGCCTTCGCCGAGTTCGGCCACGTCCAGGGCCGGCACCGCACATTCGACCTCAAAGGTCTGGGCATGGGCCTGGCCGCGCGTCGCGACGATACGGTAGCTGGGTACGGCGATGCGGCGGGCCTGCAGCCATTCCTGCAACGCGGTCTTGGCGTCCTTGGCGAAGTCACCGGCACTGGTGGCGGTCGTGATGGTCTCGCCGAGCAGGCGGCGCACGATGGCCAAAGCAGCGTCGTAGCCAGCGTCGATGAAGGCCGCGCCCAGCACGGCCTCGACAGCATCGGCCAGGATGGACGGGCGCTGCGCGCCGCCGCCGCGGGCTTCGCCGTCGGACATCTTCAGCACCGCCGGCAAGCCCATGGCCAGCGCCAACTTGTGCAGGCTTTCCTCGCGCACGAGATGGGCGCGCACGCGGGTCAGGTCGCCTTCGTCGGAGCCGGCATAGCGCTCGTACAGCAGGCTGGATACGGCCAGGCTGAGCACGGCGTCGCCGAGAAACTCCAGGCGCTCGTTGTGATCGGCGCCGTAGCTGCGATGGGTCAGGGCGCGTGCCAGTAGTTCGGGTCGCTGGAAACGATGGCCCAGGCGCTGTTGCAGGGCCTCAAGCACGGCGCTCATCGAAGCGGAAGCAAGGTCAACGCGACTTGCCGTGGTACTTGATCAGCAGGTAGACCGGCCCGAAGAGGTCAATCTCCTTGTCCCAGGCGAACTCGATGACGACACGGTCATTGCCGTCCTTGGTCACGACGAGGTCGCTGCTCTTGAGGCTCTGGATCGAGTATTCGACGGCGATGGCTTTGTCGAACTCCTGGCGCACCTGAGGCACGGTGGAAGGGTTGCCGGCCGAGATACGGTCGACCACGCGCTGCACGGTGTAGTACTCCAGCACCGTCGGGAAGACCTTCATGCCGACGACGGCCGTGGCGGCGAGAACGATGCCCCAGAACAGCAGGCCGAACAGCGTGACGCCACGCTGGCGGCGAGAGGAGGTCGGCGACGAAAGGCGGCTGCTGCTCATCTGCGTGTCAATTGAAGAAGGTACCGATGCGCTTGAGGTTACCGAAATTCATCCACACCAAGAAGGCCTTGCCGACGATGTTTTCATCCGGCACGAATCCCCAGAAGCGCGAATCGCGCGAGTTGTCGCGGTTGTCGCCCAGCATGAAGTAGTGTCCGGCGGGCACCTTGCAGGTTACGCCCTCGATGGTGTAGCGGCAATTCTCCTGGAAAGGGAAGGGGCCGTCGGCACGGTCGGCACGGAAGAAGGTCTGGGCCTGCGGCTGCACGAGGATCTCGTGCTCCTTGTCGCCGAGCTTCTCCAGGAAGCGGGGTCGGTAGACGCGCGGCGAGCCGCTGTCGTCATAGAAATTGCCCTGGGGCTGCACCGGCGCGGCCTGGCCGTTGATGTAGAGCTTCTGGTTGACGTAGCTGATCTCGTCGCCCGGGATGCCGGCCACACGCTTGATGAAGTCGGTGCTCGGGTCTTCGGGGTAGCGGAAGACCATCACATCGCCACGCTTGACGTCGTTGTTCGGGATGATCTTCTTGTTGATCACCGGCAGGCGGATGCCGTAGTGGAACTTGTTGACCAGGATGAGGTCACCGACCAGCAGCGTCGGCACCATCGAGCCCGATGGGATCTTGAACGGCTCGAACAGGAAGCTGCGCAGCAGGAAGACGACGAGGATGACCGGGAACAGGCCGGCGGTCCAGTCCAGCCACCAGGGCTGCTGCAGGATTTGCTGGCGGGCGGGCTCCACGTCGCCATCCACCCGGGCGATGCCCTGAGCAGCCAGGTTCTCGCGGCGCTTGGCGTCGTTGGACACCAGCGCGTCGGCTGCAGCGCGGCGTGCCGGCGCGAAATGAAAGCGCTCGGCCAGCCAGTAGAACAGCGTCACCGCCGTCAGGACAAAGAGCAGCAGCGCGAAGTTGCCGTTCCATCGGCCGGCGTACCAGCCGCCCAAGTAGGCCACCAGGGCCGCATACAAAACGCCGGTGAGAACGCTCATCGATTGAAGGGGCATGGGGAGTTAATCGTCGACTTGCAGGATGGCGAGGAAGGCTTCTTGCGGCACTTCCACGGAGCCGATCTGCTTCATGCGCTTCTTGCCGGCCTTTTGCTTTTCCAGCAGCTTGCGCTTGCGGGTGATGTCACCACCGTAGCATTTTGCCAGCACGTTCTTGCGCAGCGCCTTGATGTTCTCGCGGGCGATGATGTTGGCGCCGATGGCGGCCTGGATGGCCACGTCGTACATCTGGCGCGGGATCTGCTCGCGCATCTTGGCGGCCACGCCGCGGCCGCGGTACTGGCTCTGGCTGCGATGCACGATCATGGACAGCGGGTCGACCTTCTCGCCGTTGATCATGATGTCGACCTTGACGACGTCGGCCGCGCGGTATTCCTTGAACTCGTAGTCCATGGACGCGTAGCCGCGCGAGGCGCTCTTGAGCTTGTCGAAGAAGTCCAGCACGATCTCGGCCAGCGGGATCTCGTAGGTCAGCATGACCTGCTTGCCGTGATAGGCCATGTTGAGCTGCACGCCGCGCTTCTGATTGGCCAGCGTCATGACGACACCGACGTAATCCTGCGGCATGTAGAGGTGCACCGTGACGATGGGCTCGCGGATCTCCTTCATGCGGCCGATCTCGGGCATCTTGGACGGGTTCTCGACCTGGATGACCTCGCCGTCGTTCATCTCGACTTCGTAGATGACGCTGGGCGCGGTGGTGACGAGATCCTGGTCGAACTCGCGCTCCAGCCGCTCCTGCACGATCTCCATGTGCAGCAGGCCCAGGAAGCCGCAGCGAAAGCCAAAGCCCAGCGCCTGGCTGACCTCGGGCTCGTAGCGCAGCGACGAGTCGTTGAGGCTGAGTTTTTCCAGCGCATCGCGCAGCTGGTCGTACTCACTGGCCTCGGTCGGATACAGGCCCGCGAAGACCTGAGGCTGGATTTCCTTGAAGCCGGGTAAGGCCTCGGTGGCCGGGCCGGCATTGTTGGGCAGCTTCTTTTCCAGCGTGACGGTGTCGCCGACCTTGGCCGCCGCCAGCTCCTTGATGCCGCAGATGATGAAGCCCACCTCGCCGGCCTTCAAGCCATCGCGGTTCTCGCTCTTGGGCGTGAACACCCCCATGTGCTCGATCGGGTACACCGTGTTGGTGTTCATCATGCGGATGCGCTCGCCCTTCTTGAGCTCACCATCCACCACGCGCACCAGCATGACGACGCCAACGTAGTTGTCGAACCAGGCGTCGATGATCATCGCGCGCGGCGGGCCGTCCGGGTTGCCGCGCGGCGCCGGCATGCGGGCAATGACGGCCTCGATGATCTCGTCGATGCCCATGCCGGTCTTGGCCGAGCAGGGGATGGCGTCGTCGGCGTCGATGCCGATGACGTCCTCGATCTCCGCCTTGGCGTTCTCTGGGTCGGCGGATGCCAGGTCCATCTTGTTCAGCACCGGCACGACCTGGACGCCCAGGTCCAGCGCCGTGTAGCAGTTGGCCACCGTCTGCGCCTCGACACCTTGCGAGGCATCGACGACGAGCAGTGCGCCTTCGCAGGCCGACAGCGAACGGCTGACTTCATAAGAGAAGTCCACATGCCCCGGCGTGTCGATCAGATTGAGGTTGTAGATCTGGCCGTCCTTGGCCTTGTACTGGAGTGCCGCGGTTTGCGCCTTGATCGTGATGCCGCGCTCACGCTCGAGATCCATCGAGTCCAGCACCTGCGCTTCCATCTCGCGATCGCTCAAGCCGCCGCAGCGCTGAATGATGCGGTCGGCCAACGTGCTCTTGCCGTGGTCGATGTGGGCAATGATGGAGAAGTTGCGGATGTGATTCATGGAGATCGGGGGCACGCCAACGGAGCAGGACACAACGGCGAAGGCCGTTGCAGCGCAAGCTCACATCGCTTGCGATGTGAAGCCGCGAAGCGGCGTGCTACAGCTAAAAAAAAGGCACGTCGAAGAGGCGACGTGCCTTCCAACAAAAGGTATGGCAACTGCTTGTTGGGCCTTCATTGTAGCCAAAAGGCCCAGCCGGGAAGCCGCACCAGTATTGGTTTTCCGGTCGTTGCAGGCTGCCAACAAGGAATTTTAACCACAGGTTATCCACAAGTTCCTGTGGATCGCCTGTGGATCAAATCAAGGCGTTGCCGGTGGGCGTCGATTCCACCGTCAGACACCCGTTCCAGGACGCATCGAGCCGCCATTTTAGCGGCGGACGCGAACAATCCCCGCCTTTATCTAAGAGTTAGCCAGCGCCAACTTCCATATTCAGTGGACAACCCGGGTCGGGGCGCCCAGCGGGCTTACCGCATCGCGGAAAGCCCGAGCAGACAGCCCAGGTTTTGCCGCCTCACCGCACCGGTTTGAGCAGCACGAAACTGGTGACGTCCTCCCGGCGCACGACCAGATTCATCGCCTTGTTCTTGTCCGCCTTGGCGATCTGGGCTTGGAAGACCTTCACCGAGGACACCTCGACGTTGTCCACCGACAGGATGAGGTCCCCCTCGCGCAGCCCGGCGCGAGCGGCTGCACCCGTGGCACTGTCGACCTTGACACCGGACTTGAGCTTCATTTCCTTGCGCTGCGCATCGGTCAGTTCCGACACCTTCAGGCCAAGGGCCGCGCTGGGTGCCGTCGCCGCCGGCGCCGGCTCGTTGCCGCCTTCGCTGCCGCTACCCGGCTTCTTGCTGCGCTCGTCTTCGCCAATGGTGACGACGACATCCTTGGTCGCACCGCGGCGGAAGACGGTCAGCGTCGTCTTGGCGCCGGGCTTCACATTGGCCACGAGGCGGCGCAAGTCGGCCGCCTTGTCGACGGTCTTGCCGTCGACCTTGGTGACGACGTCGCCGCCTTCCACTCCCGCCTTCTCGGCCGGGCTGCCGGCGATGACGGAGCGGATCACGGCGCCCTGCGGCTTGCCCAGACCGATGGCCTCGGCGATTTCCTTGGTGATGTCGTCCGGCAGCACGCCCAGGTAGCCGCGCACGACACGCCCGCCAGCGCGCAGCTCATCGGCCACGCGGATCGCGTCGGCGATGGGGATCGCAAACGAGATGCCCATGTAGCCGCCGTTCTGGCTGTAGATCTGCGAATTGATGCCGATGACCTCGCCGCGCATGTTGACGAGCGGGCCGCCGGAGTTGCCAGGATTGATGGCCACGTCGGTCTGGATCAGCGGCAGCAGATCGCCGGTGTCGCGCTGCTTGGCGCTGATGATGCCGGCCGTCACAGTGTTCTCCAGGCCGAAAGGCGAGCCGATGGCCATGACCCATTCGCCGACGCGTGACTTGTTGCTGTCGCCGACCTTCACTACCGGCAGGCCGGTCGCCTCCACCTTCACGACCGCCACGTCGGAGCGCTGGTCGGCACCGATGAGCTTGGCCTTGAGTTCGCGCTTGTCCGTCAGCGTGACGATGACTTCGTCAGCGCCCTGCACGACATGGGCATTGGTCAGCACATAGCCATCGGCGCTGAGGACGAAGCCGGAGCCGACACCACGGCGCATGGGGCCGTCGTCGTCGGGCGTGCCGCCACCGCGCGGCGCGCCGCGGCGCTGGTTGGGCACAGGGATGCCGAAGCGGCGGAAGAACTCCTGCATCTGCTCGTTCATCTCCGCCTGGCCTTCGGCCATCTTGACCTTCTCGGCGGTACGGATGTTGACGACCGCTGGACCGACGCGCTCCACGATCTCGGCGAAGTCCGGCAGCTCGCGCGACTGCGCCGTGGCGGGTGCCTGCCCCAGCGTCAGCGCAAGCGCCAGCGCCGTGCCGGAAAACAGAAAGCGCGCGCGCGCGGGGTGAAGGCGGGTCTCAGCGTGCATAAGGGAGTTCCAGGGATTCAGCAGGACAAGGCAGATGGGGCATCGAAGCGTCACTTCAAGGACGGGACTGCGAGGCGGCGGATTCCGGCAGGGCCAAGCCCCAATCAATGATCTCTGCCGGCGCCTCTCCTGGCAATCCGGCCTCCCGCGCCGCGCCAACGGCAGGCAGGGTACGGCCTGCAGCGGTCTGCGCAAAGCTAAGGCCGCCAAGTCCCTGCGCGCGCGGTGTTGTGTTCGGTGCAGCGGCGACCTGGGCGTCCGGCGCAGGCGCAGGCCGCAGCAGGCCAACGCCCAGGGCCAGGGCCACGAAGCTGGCGGCCACCGCGACGGGCGCCAGCCAGTCGCGTCGGCGCGGGTGGTCGACCACCTCGGTCGGTAATTGCGCATGCAGGGCTGCGAGCAGCGCTTGAGGTTGCCGGTGCAGTTCCGGCAGTTCGGTGGCGCGAAGGCCATCACCGGCCGCATGCCAGAGCGCCCAGCGCTCGCGCAGGCCCGGGTCGCTCGCCCAGGCCGCGTTCACGCGCGCCCAATCAACCGGCGTGGCGCGGCCGTCCATGACGGCGGACAGCGCTTCGTTCAGTGAGTTGTCGGCAGCGCTCACCATCGCCGCCCTCCGCCGCCGCCCAGCAGCGGCCGCAGCCGCGCCGCGACGGCCTCGCGGGCGCGGAAGATSCGCGARCGCACRGTGCCCGGCGGGCAGTTCATCAGGTCGCCGATCTCGTCGTAGCTCAAGCCATCCACCTCTCGCAGCAACAGCGCCCGGCGCTGATCCTCGGCCAGGGCTGCGACCGCGTCGTCCAGTTCCCGTGCCAGCTGGCGACCGGCGAGCAGGGCCTCGGGGGTCGCATCGTCGCTTGGAGTCGCGTCGGTGCCGAAAGTTCCCTCGCCGTCGTCCAGGGATTCGACGGGCCGCTGGCGGGCGCGATGGGCGTTGTGGCGTTTGGCTGCGTTGATCGCGATGCGGTAGACCCAGGTGTAGAACGCGCTCTCACCGCGAAAGGCCGGCAATGCGCGATACACGGCCAGGAAAGTCTCCTGGCAGAGGTCGGCCACGTCTTCGGGCGAGCGCACGCTGCGCGACAGCAGGCGCTCGACGCGACGCTGGTACTTCAACACGAGCATGTCGAATGCCACGCGGCTGCCGCCCTGGGCTTCACGCACCAGCAGGGCGTCGGCATCGGCGTCACTCATTGCGGCGCCCGCGGTGCGGAGAACAGCGTCGCGCGCAGTGCCGTCCATTGCGTGGGCTGCTGGGTACGCGACAAAGGCAGCCAGCGTGGGCCGGGGCTGGCGCGCAGCAACAGCCAGGCATCCAGATCGATCAGCACGGCCAGTTGCACTCGGGGCCCGTCATCGCGACAGGGCTCGTCCAGCCACCAGGCTTCGCCGTCCCAGCGCAGCCGTCGCGGCAGCACGGCGGCCATGCGCCAGGCCCACCAGGCGACCAGAGGCACGGCCAGCAGAATGGGCCAGGCCAGAGCCCGGTAACTGAGTGCCCAGGCAGCCAGGCCACCCGAGGCCAAGGTCGCGATGCATGACACGAAGGCCTGCACCGCCCGTTGGGGCTGCAGATGCACGACGACCGGCGGCGTGCGGCGCATCGCCGGCGAGCGCGATCAGACGCGCTTGAAGATCAGCGTGCCGTTGGTGCCGCCGAAACCGAAGTTGTTCTTCGCTGCGACGTCGATCCTCATGGGCCGCGCCTCGTTGGCGCAGTAGTCCAGGTCGCACTCGGGGTCCTGGTTGAAGATGTTGATCGTCGGCGGCGCGACCTGGTCGCGGATGGCCAGCGCGGTGAACACCGACTCGATGCCGCCCGCGCCGCCCAGCAGGTGGCCGGTCATGGACTTGGTCGAGCTGATGACCATCTGCTTGGCGTGGTCGCCAAAAGCCAGCTTGATCGCGTTGGTCTCGTTCACGTCGCCGAGCGGCGTGGAGGTGCCGTGAGCGTTCATGTACTGGACCTGGTCGGGGTTCATGCCCGCATTGCGCAGCGCCGCGCGCATGGAGCGCTTGGGGCCATCAACGTTGGGAGCGGTCATGTGGTACGCGTCCGCGCCCATGCCGAAACCGGACAGCTCGCAGTAGATCTTGGCGCCCCGCTTCTTGGCGTGTTCGTACTCCTCGAGCACCAGCACGCCGGCGCCCTCGCCCAGCACGAAGCCGTCGCGGTCCTTGTCCCACGGGCGGGAAGCGGTCGCGGGGTCGTCGTTGCGGGTGGAAAGCGCGCGGGCAGCGGCAAAACCGCCGATGCCCAGCGGTGACACCGCGCCTTCGGCACCGCCCGCGACCATCACGTCGGCATCGCCGTACTCGATGAGGCGGCCAGCTTCGCCGATCGCATGCAGGCCCGTGGTGCAGGCCGTCACGATCGCCAAATTCGGTCCCTGGAAACCGAACTGGATGGAGACATGGCCCGAGATCATGTTGATGATCGAAGCCGGGATGAAGAACGGCGAGATACGGCGAGGGCCGCGGTTCATCAGCTCGGTCTTGGTGTCCTCGATCAGCGGCAGGCCGCCAATGCCGGACCCGACGAGCACGCCGATGCGCTCGGCCTGCTCTTCGGTCAATTGATCGCCGGTCGGAAGACCGGCGTCGCGCACCGCCTGCATGGACGCCGCCAGCCCGTAATGGATAAAGATATCCATGTGCCGGGCTTCTTTCGCGGGGATGTAGTCCTCGATCTTGAAGCCCTTGACCTCACCCGCGAAGTGGCACGCCAGATTGCTGGCGTCAAAACGGGTGACGGTGGCGATGCCGGAACGACCGGCGAGGATATTGGCCCAGCCTTCGGCAACGGTATTGCCGACGGGACTGATCAGGCCAAGACCGGTGACGACGACGCGGCGACGGCTCATGCAGTGCGGATCAGAGTTGCGAGAGAAAGAAAGCCTTCAGGCCTTCTGGTGCTTGACGGCGTAGTCGATCGCCAGCTGCACGGTGGTGATCTTCTCGGCTTCTTCGTCCGGGATCTCGATGCCGAACTCGTCTTCGAGGGCCATCACCAGTTCCACGGTGTCCAGAGAATCRGCGCCCAGGTCGGCAACGAAAGCCTTCTCGTTCGTAACGTCGGCTTCCGCCACGCCAAGTTGCTCGGCGATGATTTTCTTGACTCGTGCTTCGATATCGCTCATGAATCCTCCAGGAGGGATTTGCTGAAAACAGCCCAGCATTCTACGGGCTCTAGATGGACGCCCCTAGATCAGGGCGCCCGGGCCAAATCAGGCCATGTACATGCCGCCGTTGACGTGCAGCTCGGAACCAGTGATGTAAGCACCGCCCGGTGACGCCAGGAAGACGACCGCGGCGGCAATTTCCTCGGGGGCGCCCAGGCGGCCCAGCGGGATCTGCGACAGCAGTGCGGCTTTCTGGGCTTCGGGCAAGACCTCGGTCATGTCGGTGGCGATGAAGCCGGGTGCGATGCAGTTGACCGTGATGTTGCGGCTGCCCAGTTCACGGGCGAGCGAGCGCGTCAGGCCGGCCACACCTGCCTTGGCGGCAGCGTAGTTGGCCTGGCCGGCATTGCCGGAGGCGCCGACGACGGACGTGATGTTGATGATGCGGCCCGACCGCTGCTTCATCATCGGCTTGGTGGCGGCGCGGGCGAGGCGGAAGACCGCCTTCAGGTTGGTGTCGACGACGGCGTCCCAATCGTCGTCCTTCATGCGCATGGACAGGCCGTCGCGCGTGATGCCGGCGTTGTTGACCAGCACATGCAGGCCGCCTTCCTTGGCGACGATGTCGTCCACGGCGGCCTGGCTGGCGGCCGCGTCGGTCACGTTCAGCACAATGCCACGACCGCCTTGGGGGCCAAGGGCCTCGGTGATGCCAGCGGCGCCCGATTCAGAGGTGGCTGTGCCGATGACGCGCCAGCCTTCGTTGGCCAGGGCCAGCGCGATCGCGCGGCCGATGCCGCGGCTGGCGCCGGTGACGAGGGCGACGCCCTTGGGTGCGGATTCAGTCATTTCAGCCGCCTCCCAGCAGCGCACGGGCTTCGGCCAGCGAAGCGGGGTCGAAGACGCAGGCGGCCTGCAGCTCGGCGTCGATGCGCTTGGCCATGCCGGTCAGCACCTTGCCGGGGCCGGCCTCGATGATGTGGCCGACACCGCGGGCTTTCAGCGCCTGCACGACCTCGACCCAGCGCACCGGGCCAAAGGCCTGGCGGTAGAGGGCGTCGCGCAGTGTCGCGTCGTTGTCGGTGATGGCCACGTCGATGTTGTTGATGACCGGGAAGGCGGCGGCATGGAACTGCACGGTCGCCAGCTTTTCCTTCAGCCGCTCGGCGGCCGGCTTCATCAGGCTGGAGTGAAACGGCGCGGACACCGACAGCGGCAGCGCACGCTTGGCACCGGCGGCCTTCAGGATCTCGGCGGCCTTGTCGGCGCCCACTTTGCTGCCGGCGATGACCGTCTGCTTGGGATCATTGAAGTTGACCGCCTCGACCGCCTCGCCAGTCTCGGCTGCGGCCTGGGCGCAGCCCGCGCGGACAGCCTCGCCGTCCAGCCCCAGGATGGCGTACATCGCGCCGGCGCCGACAGGCACCGCCTCCTGCATCGCCTGGGCACGAAAGCGCACCAGCGGCAGCGCATCGGCCAGGCTCAGCGCGCCGGCAGCCACCAGCGCCRTGTACTCACCCAGCGAATGACCAGCCGCAGCGACGGGCACCGCACCCGTCTCGGCGACGAAAGCGCGCCAGCAGGCGATGCCGGCCGTCAGCATGACGGGTTGGGTGTTGGTGGTCAGGTCCAGCTGCTCTTTGGGACCGGCATGGATGAGCGCACCGATGTCCTCGCCGAGGGCGGACGAGGCCTCTTCCAGTGTGCGGCGGACTTCCAGGTGGTCGCCCCAGGCGTCGAGCATGCCGACGGCCTGCGAGCCCTGGCCGGGAAAGACAACGGCGAAAGGTGCGGTCATGAGAACAATTCCAAATCAGTAGCAATCAGAGGTGCCGATGCGGCAGCATCTGGACGGCTAGTACTTCAGCAGGGCGGCGCCCCAGGTGAAACCGCCGCCGACCCCTTCCAGCATGAGGGTGTCGCCACGCTGGATGCGACCATTGCGCACCGCGACGTCCAGCGCCAGCGGCACGGAAGCGGCCGACGTATTGCCGTGCTCGTCGACGGTGGCGATGAGCTTGTTCAGGTCCAGCTTCAGCTTCTTGGCCGTGCCCTGCATGATGCGGATATTGGCCTGGTGCGGGATCAGCCAGTCGAGGTCGGCCTCGGTCAGGCCGGCCTTCTCGAGCACCGAGCGGGCCACCTTCTCCAGCACGCCGACAGCGAGCTTGAAAACGGCCTGGCCGTCCATCTTGAGGAAGGGGCTGCCCAACACCTGGCCACCGGCGACTGTCCCGGGCGTGCATAGCACGTCGACATGGCGCGAATCGGCGTGCAACTCTGTCGCAAGGATGCCGGGCTCGGAGCTCGCACCCAGCACGACGGCGCCCGCGCCGTCGCCGAACAGCACGCAGGTCGTGCGGTCCTTGAAATCGAGGATGCGCGAAAACACTTCGGCGCCGACGATCAGAGCCTTGTTGGCAGCGCCGCTCTTGATCATCGAGTCGGCCACGCTCAGCGCATAGACGAAACCCGAGCAGACGGCCTGCACATCGAAGGCCGCGCAGCCATGCACGCCCAGCTTTTTCTGCAGCAGGCAGGCCGTGGACGGGAAGATCATGTCAGGCGTGGACGTCGCGACGATGATGAGGTCGATCTCTTCGGCAGCGATGCCGGCGGCTTCAAGCGCCGCCTGCGCGGCCGGCAAGGCGAGGTCGCTGGCAGTCTGGTCAGGCGCCGCGAAATGGCGCGCGCGGATGCCCGTGCGCTCGACGATCCAATCGTCAGAGGTCTCGACGCCGTCGGCCGCGAGGCGGTCGGCCAGCGCCTGGTTGGTCACGCGGTCGGCGGGCAGGAAACTGCCGGTGCCGAGAATGCGGGAATAGCGAGTGGTAGAGGTGGCGATGGGGCTCATGCAGCCTGCGCGACGGAGTTCGCCGCGTTGTCTCCAGCATCATTCGCCTTGGCCTGAAGCGTGGCGACGATGCGGTCGTGGACCCGGTCAAGCAGCCGGTTGCGGGCGGCATCATAAGCGCGGGCCAAGGCCTGCTCGAAGGCAAAGGCGTCGGCCGAGCCATGGCTCTTGAACACCAGGCCGCGCAGGCCCAGCAGGGCGGCGCCGTTGAAACGACGGTGGTCGACACGGTGCTTGAAGGCATTCAGCACCGGCATGGCGATCAAGCCGGCCAACTTGGTCAGCCAATTGCGATTGAACTCTTCCTTGATGAAGCCGCCCATCATGGTCGCCAGGCCTTCCGACGTCTTCAGCATGACATTGCCGACAAAGCCGTCGCAGACGACGATGTCTGTCGTGCCCTTGTAGATGTCATTGCCCTCGACATTGCCGAAAAAGTTCAACTGGCCGGCCGTACCAGCGGCACGCAGCAGTTCGCCGGCATGTTTGATGGTCTCGCTGCCCTTGATGGCTTCCTCGCCGATGTTGAGCAGGCCGACGCTGGGTTCCTCGTTGCCCTCCACGGCCGACACCAGCGCGCTGCCCATGACGGCGAACTGCAGCAGGTGTTCGGCCGTGCAGTCGACGTTGGCGCCCAGGTCCAGCACGGTCGTGAAGCGGCCGCGCTGGTTGGGCATGACGGTGGCGATGGCCGGGCGGTCGATGCCGTCCAGCGTCTTCAGCAGGTAGCGGGCCACGGCCATCAGCGCGCCAGTGTTGCCGGCGGACACGCAGGCATGGGCCACAGCCGGGTTGCCATCGCGGTCGGCCTTGAGCTGCTGGATGGCGACGCGCATGGACGAGTCGCGCTTGCGGCGCAGCGCGACCTCGATGGGGTCGTCCATCGTGACGACTTCGCTGGCCGCGACGACACGGCAACGCGGCCAGGCCGCTGCGGCCGTCAGTTCCTCGGGCTTGCCCACAAGGATGAGCTCGGCGCCCGGATGCTTGTCCAGAAAGGCGCGGCAGGCCGGCAGCGTGACCGAGGGGCCGTGATCGCCGCCCATGCAGTCAACAGCCAGGCGGATCGGTTCAGGCGGGGGTACTGCGGTCATGTCAGTGGTTTTCGTGAGCCACAAAGACCAAACCCGGCGCTGCGCGGTACGCAGGCCGGGTCGGCAGATTCATCGATAGTTTGGCGCCGCGCCTGGCGGCACCGGGCACCATCAGGCCGCGTCGGCCTTGCTCTTCAGCACCTTGCGACCACGGTAGAAACCGGTGGGGCTGATGTGGTGACGCAGATGCACTTCGCCGGTCGTCGGCTCGATGCCGGTACCCGGGGTGACCAGGGCATTGTGCGAACGGTGCATACCGCGCTTGGAAGGCGACTTCTTGTTTTGCTGAACAGCCATGAAATTCTCCAGACTCTGCGGGATTTGGGGGCGGACTGTGGGGCCTTGTGGTCACAACCCCGGGGAGTGAGATCAAAGCTCGAACTCCAGACCGCAGAAAAGCCCACGAGTGTAGCACCGGATG
>NZ_JBFUMN010000014.1:0-107719 GCF_054049335.1 Roseateles sp. P5_E1 | reverse complement strand
GTGCACAACATCGAGAAGATCGCCAACAGAGGCGAACGATCATGAGGAATGGGAAAGATGCGCAACGCGAGCAAGGCGCCGAGAGCGCCACGCAGGGCATTCACGAGGTCCAATCCAATCGGGCCGGCGGCTCGATGCATCAAACGATGAAGAATTCCTCAGCATCCACGGTGATCAGCCGCTGCGGGCATCGCAGAAATCGGGTTATTGCCCAGCCTCGTTATGCAGCTTGAAGATTTCACCGAAGGCTAGGAGCCCATACATGTCGGGCTGGAGGGCGCCGCGCTTGTGATTGGCGGCATCGATCCCTGGCTGCATGCGAACGCTTGGCGCAGGGCTTGGCGAGAGCACATCGTTGTACCGCATCCGACTTATCGACAGCAACGCCATCGTGCCCGGATCTACGAGATCGCGGCGCCTGGGTCGATCACACCTAGGATCGCCCGGTCACGATTGCCGCCCGAGTTGCCGCCATGCGCCGTCTTGCCCCACTGCTTCTCGCCCTGACCCTGTGCCCGCTGGCCCATGCCGACGAGGCCGGTGCAGCCCGCGCGCTTGAGCAAGCCCGCAGCAACCCCTGGCTGCTGCGGCAATTCATGGCCGCCTTCCCCAAGGGCGGCGACCTGCACAACCACCTGGACGGCAGCATCTACGCCGAGAACATCATTGGCTGGGCCAGCGCGGACGGCAAATGCGTGGACCCGGCCAGTGGCCAGATCAGTTTCCCGCCCTGCGACACGGCGCGGCCCCTGATGAGGGACTACGCGGCCGACAGCGCCCGCTACAGCCAGCTCGTCGACGCCTACTCGGTGCGCAACTACGAGCGCGGCAGCAAGTCCGGCCACGACCAGACCTTCGTCACCTTCGGCCGCTTCATCCCCGGCACGCTCGGCCGCGAGGGCGACATGCTGCGTGAGGCGACCAACCGCCGCGGCGCGGAGAACACGGTCTACCTGGAGCTGTTGCAGTCCTGGGGCATGGACAAGGCGCGCGCCATCGCGGCGGCCGAGGCCGGTGCCTTCCGCGCCGACCGGCCCGCCAGCGACTGGGCCCATCACCCGGCCCTACAGCGCATCGTCGCCGACACGCGCGCCGAGCTGGACCGCATCGAGAAGCGCTGGCGCGAGCTGGCGCACTGCAACCAGGCCAATGCCGAGCCGGGCTGCGGCGTGGCGCTGCGCTATCTGGCCCAGGTCATCCGCACCTTCCCGCCCGAGCAGGTCAATGCGCAGATCGCGCTGGCCTTCCTGCTTGTGAAGGCCGACCCGCGCTACGTCGGGCTCAATCTCGTCGCGCCCGAGGACGACCCCGGCACGCTACGCCACTACAAGGAGCAGATGAGCGTCATCGGGCGCTTAAGCAAGCTCTACCCCGAGGTGAAGGTCACGCTGCATGCGGGCGAGTTCGGATTCGGCCTCGTACCGCCCGAGGATTTCAAGGACCACATCCGCCAGGCGCTGGACGTCGCCGGCGCGCGCCGCATCGGTCACGGCGAGGCGATCGGCCTGGAGACCGGCGCCTTCGACACGCTGCGCGAGATGGCCAAGCGGGGCGTGATGGTTGAGATCAACCTGACCAGCAATGCCATCGTGCACGACCTCAAGGGCGATCAGCACCCCTTCCTGCTGTACCGCCAGTTCGGCGTGCCCACGGCCTTGTCGGCCGACGATGAAGGCGTGTTCCGCATCGACCTGACGAACGAATACCAGCGCGCCGCGGCCACCTATCCGAAGCTGAGCTACCGTGACTTCAAGCAGCTGTCGCGCAATGCCCTCCACTACGGCTTCGTCGAAGGTCAGGCTTTGCTGGCCGACACCGGCAGCGGCCGCTTCGTTGCAAGCTGCACAGGCGAACGCACCGGAGCTGAGCCCAAGACGGCGCGCTGCCGCGACTTCCTTTCCACCCACACCAAGGCCCGCCTGCAATGGGACCTCGAAGCACGCTTTGCCCGCTTCGAAAGCCAAGTTCACTGAATGCTTCTTGATATCGCGCCGCTGCGCCGCAACACCGCCTTTCGCCGCCTCTTCGCCAGTCAGTTCATCTCGGGCCTGGGCACCATGGTCAGCTATGTGGCCGTGCCCTGGCAGCTCTATGAGCTGACGCACTCCAACGCCCAGGTCGGCCTGCTCGGCCTGGTGCAGCTGATTCCCGTCGTCGTCTGCGGCCTACTGGGCGGCGCGGTGGCGGACCGGGTCGACCGCAAGCGTCTGCTGATCGGCTCGGAGGCCTTGATGGCGTTGTGCCTGGCCGGCCTGCTGATGAATGCGCTGAGCGCCACGCCGAGCGTGCTGGCCATCTACGCGCTGGTGGCGGTGCTACAGGGCGCCAGCGGCTTTCACCGCCCGGCGCTGGAGGCGCTGACGCAGAAGCTCGCGCGGCCCGAGGAGTTCGCGGCGGTCGCAGCCTTGTCCTCCGTGCGCGGCACGGTGGGCATGGTGGCTGGGCCGGCTCTCGCGGGCATCCTGCTGGCGAAATGGGGCGCGGTCGGTGCCTACATCTTCGACCTCGCGACCTTCATCGCGGCGCTGTTCTTCATCGCCCGCATACCGCGCGAAACCATCGGCACGGTCGACGCACCAGGCGAACGGCCGCATCTGCTGGCCGATCTTGCCGAAGGCCTGCGCTTCGCGTGGGCGCGGCCCGAGCTGATGGGCACCTACATCGTCGACATCGTCGCGATGGCCTTTGCCTTCCCGGTGGCGCTGTTCCCGGCGATGGCGGCGGCGGACGGGCGCACCGAATCGGTGGGTTGGCTGCTGTCGGCGATGTCGGTCGGCGCGCTGGTCATCGGCCTGTTCAGCGGCTGGACGGGCAAGGTCAGCCACCACGGCCGCGCGGTCGTCATCGCGGCGGCGGTGTGGGCTCTGGGCATCGTGGCGCTGGGCTTTGCACCCAGCCTGATGCTGGGCCTGGCCTGCCTGGCGGTGGCGGGTGCCGCCGACATGGTCAGCGGCGTGTTCCGCGGCACCATCTGGAACGAGACCATCCCGAACACGCTGCGCGGGCGGCTCGCGGGCATTGAGATGATCAGCTACCTGACCGGCCCGCTGGTCGGCAACGCGCGGGCAGGCTTCATGGCCGACGCCTGGGGCGTGGCGCCGGCGATCTGGATCGGCGGCGTGATCTGCCTGGCCGGTGTCATCGCCACCGGCTTCCTGTTGCCGCGCTTCTGGGCCTATCGCAGCATCACACGTTGACTGCGCTCATCTGCGCCGCCGGGTAGCGCGTGCCGGCCACCATGTGCGCGGCCAGCAGCGCCTCGATGCGCTCGCGCCGGCCGGCATCGAAGTGGATGTGGGACGCCAGCGCGTTCTCATCGAGCCGCTTGATGCTGCGCGTGCCGGGAATGGGCACGATGTCCTCGCCCTGGTGCAGCAGCCAGGCCAGCGCGAGCTGGGCCGGCATGTAGCTCCACTCCTCGGCCAACGCCGACAGCGCATCCGCCAGCGCGAGGTTGTGGTCCAGGTTGCCGCCCTGGAAGCGCGGATGGATGCGGCGGCGATCGTCGGGTGCCAGTTGCTCGGCCGAACGGATGGCGCCGGTCAGGAAGCCGCGGCCCAGCGGGCTGTAGGGCACCAGCGTGATGCCCAACTCACGGCAGGTGGGCAGGATCTCGGCTTCGACGTCGCGGCTCCACAGCGAGTATTCGGTCTGCACAGCGGCTATTCGGTGCACCGCATGCGCGCGGCGGATGGTCGCGGCCGAGGCCTCCGAAAGGCCCAGGTGCCCGACCTTGCCGGCCTTGACCAGCCCGGCCATCGCGCCGACGGTTTCTTCGATGGGCACGTTCTTGTCGACGCGGTGCTGGTAGTAGAGGTCGATGTGGTCCACACCCAGGCGCTTGAGACTCGCATCGCAGGCCTCGCGCACATAGGCCGGGCTGCCGTCGATGCGCACCGCCGCGCCATCCGGCGCACGCACATGGCCGAACTTTGTCGCGACGATCACCTCGTCGCGACGCGTGGCCAGCAACTGCGACAGCAGGCGCTCGTTGGCGCCGGTGCCATACATATCGGCCGTGTCGAGGAAGTTGATGCCGATGTCCAGCGCGTGGTGCAGCACGGCCAGCGACTGGGCATCATCGGCCGGGCCGTAGAACTCAGACATGCCCATGCAGCCCAGGCCCAGGGCAGAAACCACGGGGCCGTGAGCGCCGAGGCGGCGGCGGGGAAGGGTCGAATGCGTCATGGTGGAACTCCTTGAAGGGATCATCAATGGGATGGGGACAGCTTAGGAAACTCAACCCTGCGCGCCCAGCACAAAGCTGGCGCATGTTTGCCCGATCCTCCAGCGCTTGAACCCGCATTGCGCCGCCCATCGGCAAGTGTTTGCACAATCACCCGCATGCCAAACGACGATGACCTGCAAGCTCTGCGCGAGCGCACGATCGCGCAGGCCCTGGCCCGCGCGCCCGCAGATGGCCTGCACACGACCGCCCTGCCCTGGCTGCGGCTGATCCGCGCCAGCGCGCCGGCCCAGCCTGTGCCGGCGGTTTACGAGCCCGGCCTGGTGCTGGTGCTGCAGGGCCGCAAGCGCGCGCAGCTCGGCGAGCGCGTGGTGCATTACGACGCCATGCAGTGCCTCGTCGTACCCATGACCATGCTGCCGCGCGGCCAAGTGCTGGAGGCCAGCCCGGCCAAGCCCTATGTCTGTATGCGCCTGAGCTGCGAGACGCAGGCGCTGACCGAGCTGCTGCTGGACGGCGATGCACCGCCTGAAGGCAACGACGCCGGCCTGCATGTCGCGCCCGTCACCGCGCCGCTGCTGGACGCTGCCCTGCGTCTGCTGCAGCTGCTGGACAGCCCGCAGGATCTGAAGACGCTGGCACCGTTGGTGCAGCGCGAGATCCTCTACCGCGTGCTGACCGGCCCGCTGGGCCCGCGGCTGCGTTCGCTGGCGCATACCGACGGCGTCACCCGCCGCGTGGGCCGCGTCATCGAGCAGCTGTCGCGCCGCTATGCCGAACCTCTGTCCATCGACGAACTGGCCGCCCTCGCCCACATGAGCCCATCGACGCTGCACCTGCGCTTCAAGCAGCTGACCGCCCTGTCACCGCTCCAGTTTCAGAAAAACCTGCGCCTGCAGCAGGCACGCCGGCTGATGCTGGGCGATGGCCTGGATGCCGCCAGTGCCGCGCACCGGGTTGGTTACGAGAGCCCTTCGCAGTTCAGCCGTGAATATCGTCGCCTTTTTGGCGCGCCGCCACGCGAGGACATCTCGCTGCTGCGCAGCGCTGCCGGCTAGAATGCCGCCTCCTTCCGAGGAGCGTTGCAACCTCAGCACCTATTGAGGCCAGGCTCGGAAGTTCTGACCCCCTGCAACTGCGCTCACCCGCTGGCAATCCGTGCCTGGGTGAGGTTTGATCCCCCCGTACGACCCGCCAGCGGCTTCATTCGCTTGAAGGAGCCCTGCATGAGCACCACGAATCACATCGTCAAGGACCTGTCGCTGGCCGACTGGGGCCGCAAGGAAATCAAGATCGCCGAGCATGAGATGCCGGCGTTGATGGCCATTCGCAAGGAATACGCCGCCACACAGCCGCTCAAGGGCGCGCGCGTCACCGGTTCGCTGCACATGACCATCCAGACGGCCGTGCTGGTCGAGACGCTGCAAGCCCTGGGCGCCGAAGTGCGCTGGGCCTCGTGCAACATCTTCTCGACGCAGGACCACGCCGCCGCCGCGCTGGCCGCCGTCGGCACGCCCGTGTTCGCCTACAAGGGCGAGACGCTGGAAGACTACTGGGACTACACCCACCGCATCTTCGAATTTGCCGGCAAGGGTGAAGCGGGCGAAGGCCCCAACATGATCCTGGACGACGGCGGCGACGCGACGCTGCTGATGCACCTGGGCCAGAAGGCCGAGAAGGATCTGTCCGTGCTGGCCAACCCCGGCAGCGAGGAAGAGCGCATCCTATTCGCGGCCATCAAGAAGAAGGTCGCCGAAGACGGCAGCTGGTACACCCGCAAGAGCGCTGAGATCATCGGCGTGACCGAAGAGACGACCACGGGCGTGCACCGCCTGAAGGAAATGTCGGCCAAGGGCACGCTGCTGTTCCGCGCCATCAACGTCAACGACTCGGTCACCAAGAGCAAGTTCGACAACCTCTACGGCTGCCGTGAATCGCTGGTGGACGGCATCAAGCGCGCTACCGACGTGATGGTCGCCGGCAAGATCGCCGTCGTGGCCGGCTATGGCGACGTGGGCAAGGGCTCGGCCCAGGCGCTGCGTGCGCTGTCGGCGCAAGTGTGGGTCACCGAGATCGACCCSATCWRCGCMCTGCAGGCCGCGATGGAAGGCTATCGCGTCGTGACGATGGAGTACGCCCAAAGCAAGGCCGACATCTTCGTGACGACGACCGGCAACAAGAACGTCATCCGCCACGAGCACATGCTGGCGATGAAGAACAACGCCATCGTCTGCAACATCGGCCACTTCGACAACGAGATCGAGGTCGCGGCGCTGGAGCAGTACGAGTGGGAAGAGATCAAGCCCCAGGTCGACCATGTGATCTTCCCGGACGGCAAGCGGATCATTCTCTTGGCCAAGGGCCGCCTGGTGAACCTGGGCTGCGGCACGGGTCACCCGAGCTATGTGATGAGCAGCTCGTTCGCGAACCAGACCATCGCCCAGATCGAGCTCTACGCGCACAAGGACAACTACGCCATCGGCCAGGTCTATGTGCTGCCCAAGCACCTGGACGAGAAGGTCGCGCGCCTGCAGCTGACCACGCTGAATGCGCAGCTGACCGAGCTGACGGAAGAGCAGGCCGCCTACATCGGCGTCAACAAGGCCGGCCCGTACAAGCCCGACACTTATCGGTACTGATCGTCGATGCGCGCTGACCAGCTCCTCGTCGCCCAAGGCCTGGCACCGACCCGCTCGGTGGCCCAGCGCTTGATCTCGAACGCCGCCGCCGAATGGGCCTCGCCCACCGGCTGGGCGATGTTGAAGAAGGCCGGCGAGGACCTGCCCGAGACGGCGCAGCTGCGCGTCACCGACGACGCGGAGCTGCGCTATGTATCGCGCGGCGGGCTCAAGCTGGAAGGGGCGCTCACCCGCGTCGGCTTCGACGTCACGACGCACATTGTGCTGGACGTCGGCCAGAGCACGGGCGGCTTCACAGACTGCCTGCTGGCTCACGGCGCCCGCCATGTCGTTGGCGTGGACGTGGGCCATGGCCAGCTGCATGCCAAGCTGCTGGCCGACCCGCGCGTCACGGCGCTGGAAGGCGTGCATGTGCGCGAGCTGGACGTGTTGCGCCAGCACGCGCCGACGGGCGGCTTCACGCTGATCGTCGGCGACCTGAGTTTCATTTCCATGGTGGGCAGCCTCCCGGAGTTGCTGCCTTGGCTGGAGGTGCACGGCCATCTGCTCGTGCTCATCAAGCCGCAGTTCGAACTGGGGCCACAAGCCCTGGGCAAGGGCGGTCTCGTCAAGGACGAGGCCGACTACCCGCGACTGGAAGCCCGCGTGCGCCTGGCCTGCACGGCCCTCGGCCTCAAGGTGCTGGACTACTTCGACAGCCCCATCACCGGCGGTGATGGCAACCGCGAATTCTTCTTG
Organism: Roseateles sp. P5_E1; assembly: GCF_054049335.1. NCBI lineage: Bacteria > Pseudomonadati > Pseudomonadota > Betaproteobacteria > Burkholderiales > Sphaerotilaceae > Roseateles > Roseateles sp. P5_E1. Next base: position 100,156 of record NZ_JBFUMN010000014.1, on the reverse strand, counting down.
TGGGCCTCCCGATGAGCACCCTTGTCAGTTTCGAATTTTTCCCCCCGAACACGCCGGTCGGCGTCGAAAAGCTCAAGACCGTCGTGCAGGAGCTGGGCGCGATGTCGCCCCAGTACTTCAGCGTCACCTACGGCGCCGGCGGCTCCACGCGCGACAAGACCCTGGGCGCCGTGATGGACATCGCCGCGGCCGGCTTCAATGCCGCACCGCATCTCTCCTGCGTGGGCTCCACGCGCGAGAACATCGCCGAGATCCTGGCCACCTACCGTGCCCAGGACATCCACCGCGTCGTCGCGCTGCGCGGCGACCTGCCCAGCGGCACGGCCACGGCGGGCGAGTTCCGCTACGCCTCCGAACTGGTCAGCTTCATCCGCGAGACCCAGGGCAAGGATTGGCATATCGAGGTCGCGGCCTACCCCGAGGTGCACCCGCAGCAGCGCTATGCGGCGCGCGACCTGCAGCACTTCGTCGACAAGATGAAGGCCGGCGCCGATGGCGCGATCACGCAGTTCTTCTTCAACGCCGACGCCTACTTCCACTTCGTCGACGAGGCGCGCCGCCTGGGCGTCACCCAGCCCATCGTGCCGGGCATCATGCCCTTCCACAACTACGGCCGCATCGCCCAGTTCGCGCAGCGTGACGGCATCGACATCCCGCGCTGGGTGCAGATGAAGATGGAAGGCTTCATGGACGACGCCGCCAGCATCCGTGCCTTCGGCCTGGACGTCATCACGCGGCTGTGCGAACGCCTCATCGACGGCGGCGCGCCGGGCATCCACTTCTACACGCTCAACCAGAGCGCGCTGACGCTGGAGTTGTGCAAACGCCTCGGCCTTGGCAACAAGGTTTGATCCAGCTCAAAACCCCACATCGAGTGTGGCGCTGCGAGGCGCCACCTTGTGTTGCCTCAAACCGCCGTGAGCCGCCGGCGCGTGCAATGCCTCCATCGGGACACGTCCCATTCACTGGAGCCATTGATGAAGTTCTCTTCCGCCCTGCGCCTGGCCGCCGTTGCCGCCRCCGCCCTTGCCCTGCAGCCCGCCTTTGCCGATGAAGGCCCGCTGCTGGTACGCGTGCGGGCGCTGCACCTGGATTCCGCCAACAAGGACAGCACGGGCCTGGGCCTGTCGATCAACAACAAGACCTTCCCAGAAGTTGATTTCAGCTACTTCATCGCGCCCAACATCGCAGCCGAGCTGATCCTGACCTATCCGCAGAAGCAGACGATCTACTCCAACGGCAGCGAGATCGGCTCGCTCAAGCACCTGCCGCCGACGCTGACGCTGCAGTACCACTTCAACCCGACCGGCACCGTGCGTCCCTACGTCGGCGCAGGCGTGAACTACACGAACTTCTCCAGCGTCGAGTTCGCGCCTGCCGTGCAGACCGCTCTTCATCCCAGCATCAAGCACAACAGCTGGGGCGCTGCCTGGCAGATCGGCGCAGACGTCGAGATCAGCAAGGGCACCTATCTGAACTTCGACGTGAAGAAGGTCGACCTGCAGACGACGGTCTATGCCAACGGCGCGTCGGCCGGCAAGTTCAAGGTCAACCCGACACTTGCCAGCGTCGGCCTGGGTTGGCGGTTCTGACGGCCGCTTGCGCTCATGTAAATGAGCGCTTTACGTAAGCAAAGGTCACTTCGCTCCGCAAGAATGCGCGGCCATGAGCCGCCTTCTTGTTGCGCTGGCAATGCTGTGTGCCAACGCCCTGTGCGCGGCCCAGACAACGCCCCAAAAAACGCCCCCGCCCCCGCCCGCCGCGCCGGCCTCCGCCGCCAGCGGCGCCGCCAACCGCCTGGACCGCGTCGAGGTCAACGGCGGGCCGACGGCCAACAGCCGCCGCCGCAACAGCACGGCCAGCAAGATCGTCATCGAGCGCGAAGACCTGGATCGCTACGGCGACACGGTGCTGGGCGACGTGCTGCGCCGCCTGCCCGGCGTCACCATCGGCGGCCGGCCCGGGCGTGGCGGCGACATCCGCATGCGCGGCCTGGGCAGCGGCTTCACGCAGATCCTCGTCGACGGCGAACGCGCGCCGGCCGGCTTCGCGGTGGAGGACCTGCCGCCGGACCAGGTCGAGCGCATCGAGATCTACCGCGCGCCCACCGCCGAGACTGGAGCGCGCGCCATTGCCGGCACCATCAACATCATCCTGCGCGAGCCGCTGCTCAAGGCCACGAACGAGCTGCGCCTGAGCCTCGGCCAGGACCGCGGCGAGCCGCAGGCCGACGCCAGCTGGACGCGCAACCTGAAGTGGGGCGGGCCGAATGGCGACGAGTTCGTCGGCGCGGTGTCGACCAACGCCGGCCTGCACCGTCGCTTCAACAACATCGACTCGCACAACCGCGTCGTCGACACCGACACCGGCCAGGTGCTCAACGAGACCGTGCAGCAAGGCACGAGCGTGGGCAACAGCGCCAACCTCAACGGCAATGCGCGCCTGCGCTGGAAATACAGCGACACGCTGAGCTTCAACCTCGCGCCCTTCTTCGCGCTGTCGCAGAGCGAAGGTTCAAGCCAGAACAACGCCGTCGGCTTCACGCGCTTTCGCGACGTGCAAGGCGAAAACGACAGCCGCGTGCACAACCTGAGACTCAACCTGTCGGCCAACTATCGGCCCGCCGTCGGTGAGAGCTGGGACCTGCGCGTGGGCCGTGGCGGCTTCAAGTCCACCAGCAACAGCCAGCGCCGCGAGACGCTGAAGGACATTGGCATCGACCTGGAGCGCATCCAGGACGACCACAACGTCACCGACGAAGACCAGACCAGCCTGGGCGCCAAGTGGAGCCTCAAGACCGCCAAGGAGCACCAGTGGGTGACCGGCGCCGAGAGCGAGCAGAGCCACCGGGTGCAGGTGCGCCGCACGCTGATCGACGGGGTGGAGTCGCCCGCGCTGCAGAAGTTCGGCGACACGCTGGGCTCGCGCAACCAGCGTTTTGCCGCCTACACGCAGGACGAGTGGAGCCCGAGCAAGATCTGGTCGGTCTATGCCGGCATCCGCTACGAACGCATCGAGACCCGCGCCGATGCCAGCGGCTTGCTGCCCGACACGCGCAACGTCTCGCAGGTCACGTCACCGCTCTTTCACCTGCTGTGGAAGCCCGAGGCCTTCCCCAAGGACCAGGTGCGGCTGAGCCTGACGCGCAGCTACCGCTCGCCCAACCTCAACGACCTGATCGCCCGGCCGACCATCAACACCACCTACCCCACCGGCCCCAACCTGCCCACCTACGCCGACCGTGCCGGCAACCCCGACCTCAAACCCGAGCTGGCCACCGGCGTGGACCTGAGCCTGGAGCACTGGCTGCCCACCGGCGGCATCGTGTCGGGCAGCGCTTTCGTGCGCGACATCAAGAGCCTGATCCGCAGCAACCTGCAGCTGGAGACGGTGCCCTGGGACGAGTCGCAGCGCTGGGTCAGCCGGCCGCGCAACATGGAAGGCGCGCGCACCATGGGCTTCGAGTTCGAGGTCAAGGCGCGCCTGGACGAACTGTGGGAGGAAGCGCCGCCCGAATGGCAGTTGCTGCTGCTGCGCTTCAACATCGCCGTCTTCGACAGCAAGGTCAAGGGCATCCCGGGCTCCAATGCCCGCCTGGACCAGCAGCCGCGCGGCAGCCTGAACTTCGGCCTCGACCACCGCTGGAAGGCCCTGGGCCAGAACTTCGGCAGCGGCTTCAACTTCAACTACGTGCCGGCCAGCAGCGTGCAGCAGACCCTCAACCTGAAGCGTGAGGAGACCGCCCGCCGCCAGTTCGATGCCTACCTGTCCTGGGCCAGCGGCTCGGTGCGCGACGGCATCAACTGGCGCCTGTCCCTGGCCAACCTGCTGCCGCGCGATGCACAGGTCACGTCGGAGGCCGTCTACATCGACACCATCACCAGCCACAACATCGTCACCGACAGCTGGTCACGCAACCGCACCTTCCGGGTGATCTCGCTGCGGGCAGACATGCGGTTCTAGACAATGCGGCGCATGAGCACACGCCGCATCCTGTTCTTCTGCATGGGCAACATCTGTCGCAGCCCGACGGCCGAGGGCGTCATGCGCGCGAAGCTGGCGGCCGCCGGCCTCGATGTGGAGGTGGACTCTGCCGGCACGCATGGCTATCACGTCGGTGCGCCGCCCGACGAGCGCAGCCAGGAGCACGCGCTGAAGCGTGGCTATGACCTGAGTCGCTTGCGCGCCCGCAAGCTGGTGGCGGAGGACTTCGCCCGCTTCGACCTTGTGCTGGCGATGGATGCCGACAACCTCACCCATGCGGAACGGCTGTGCCCGCCCAGCCAGCGGCCTCGACTGAAGCTGCTGATGGACTACGCGCCTCACGCAGGCAACCCGCAAGTGCCTGACCCCTACTACGGCGGCGCTGCCGGCTTCGATGAGGTGCTGGACTTGGTCGAAGCAGCTTGTGATGGATTGGTTGAGAGCCTTCGCAAGCGATGATCGTTTCGCCTCGCGTCCATGCAGTCCGGGCTGGATCGACGTTCCGCTCTTGAGAGCGTGCCGCGCCACATCCAATCAGCAGCGGTGACATCGAGTTTCTTGGGGTAAACCGTATTTGTTCGTCGAGCGAACAAATTACGATGTCGAGCGCTGTCATAAGAAGTGCTGGAGACATGAACCCCATCAAGCCCCTGCTGGGCGCCCTGCTGCTCGCCGCCGCAACTGCCCAGGCCGCGCCACCTGCCGACGTGTCCTACAACTGGCGCCCGGTCGCCATCGGTGGCGGCGGCTTTGTGGATGGCATCGTCTTCCAGCCCGCCGTGCCGGGCCTGGCCTATGCCCGCACCGACATGGGCGGCGCCTACCGCCGCGACACGGCCACCGGCCCCTGGCAGCCGCTGCTGGACTGGTTGCCGCTGGCCGACGTGAACCTGATGGGCGTGGAGAGCCTGGCCGTCGACCCCAACGACTCCGACGCCCTGTATCTGGCTTGCGGCACCTACACCAACCCCGCCGTTCCCAATGGCGCCGTGCTGCGCTCACACGATCGCGGCCGCACCTTCCAGCGCACCGACTTGCCCTTCAAGCTCGGCGGCAATGAGGGCGGCCGCGGCAATGGCGAGCGGCTGGCCGTGGACCCCAATGACGGCCGCGTGCTCTACCTCGCCAGCCGCTTTGCCGGCCTGTGGCGCAGCGCGGATGCAGCCAAGAGCTTCCAGCGCGTGGACGCTTTCCCCGACTCGGCCTGGCGCCGCGACGCGGCCGACGGCCCGCCACCCAGCTGGGGCGGCAGCGACGGCAAGGCGACGATCAACTTCGTGCTCTTCGACCCGAGCAGTGGCACACGCGGCCAGCCCAGCCGAACGATCTACGCGGGCGTGTCGGTCATCGGCCGGCCCAGCCTTTGGGTGAGTCGCGATGCCGGCACGAGCTGGCTGCCTATCCCCGGTGCCCCGACGCAGTACCGCCCGATGCGCGCCGCGCTCGCGAGTGACGGCAAGCTCTACATCGCCTATGCCAGCGACCCCGGCCCGCACCGTATGAAAGACGGCGCGGTCTGGCGCTATGACATCCCCAAGCAGGCTTGGGCCGACATCACGCCCGAGCGCCCCAGCGCCGCCCTCCCCTTCGGTTATGCCACCGTCGCCGTCGATGCCGCGAACCCGCAGCGCCTGCTCGCCAGCACGGTCGGCCGAGGCGCGGGCGACCAGCTCTTTCGCAGCACCGATGGCGGCGCGACGTGGAAGCCGCCGTTCCTCGCTGCGAAGTTCGACGCCGCCGCCGCGCCTTACGTTGCCGACACGCCGGTGCACTGGATGTACGACGTCAAGATCAACCCCGCCAACCCCGACCATGCCCTCTTCACCACCGGCTATGGCGGCTGGGAAACGCTGGACCTGACCCAGGCCGACAACGCCAAGCCCACGCATTGGCAGGTCATGAGCACCGGCATCGAGGAGACCGTGGCCCTGGCGCTGCACAGCCCGACCCAGGGCGTCCCGCTCGTCACGGCCATCGGTGACTACTCGGGCTTCGTCCATGCCGACCTCGACGTGCCCGCACCCGGCAACCCCAAGCCGCCCTTCTTCGGCAACACGCACGACGTGACCGGCGCCGAGCTGGCGCCCGAGGTCATCGTGCGCATCGGCCATGCACGCATCGGCAAAAACCTGGGCTACTCGCTGGACGGCGGCAAGACCTGGCGTGAGCCGGCCGCCGTGCCCGACCCCAAGTCCGGCGACGGCTTCATCGCCGTGTCTGCGGATGGCAAGGCCTGGGTCTGGACACCGAAGGGTGGGCAGCCCCATGTCAGCCACGACCGCGGCGACACGTGGACCGCGGCGCAGGGCCTGCCCGCCGGCACCCGTGTCGTTGCCGACCGCGTGAACCCGCGCCGCTTCCACGCAATGGCGCTGTTCGACGACAAGCTGTACACGAGTGACGACGGCGGCAAGACCTTCAGCGCCCGGCCGCTGGCCCTGCCCGACGGTGCCGTCGAACGCCCCGCGCCGCGCAACCACGACGGCGGCGGCCGCGGCGACCACCGCGGCGGCCAGGACAGGCTCTACGCCACGCCCGGCCGCGAGGGCGACCTGTGGCTCGCGGCCTACCACGGCCTGTACCGCGCCGGTGATGGCCAAGGCTTCAAGCGGCAGCCCGCCGTCACGCAGATCCACGCCTTCGGCTTTGGCCGCGCGTCGCCAGGCTCAGCCGAGCCGGCCCTCTACCTCGTCGGTGTCGTCTCCGGCCAATACGGCATCTTCTGGTCGGCCGACAGTGCAGCGAGCTGGCGGCGCATCAACGACGACGCGCACCAGTGGGGCCTGATCCTGCAGATCAGCGGCGACCCCAAGGTGTTTGGCCGCGTCTACGTCGGCACGCATGGGCGGGGCGTGCAATACGGCGACCCGGCGCGCTAAGGCTTGGGCTTGGGCAACTCCAGCCGCCGCAACGACGACTTCAGCAGCCGGTCGTCTGCGCCGAACAGGCTGACCAGTTCCAGTTGCAGCGGCCCGGCCGGCGTCTTGATCTCATGCAGATGGCGCTGCAGCCGCCGGCCGGATTCAAAGCGCGTGTCGTCGCTCGCCTTGCCCAGCCGCTGCGCCACCTCGGCGGGCGTCGTGCCAGCCGTGAGGGCCAGGGCAGCCTGGGCCCAGTCGTCCTTGATCGCTTGAACGCCCGCATCCGGCGGCGCGGGCGGATCGTCCATGGCCTCGAAGACGACGCGCGTATCGTCCGGCCAGCTCGCATCACCCATCGGCAGGCGGAACATGCGCTCACGCAGCGAGTAGCCCCAGTCGTAGTCGGGCCCGCCGTCGTCGCGCAGGCCGTGCAGCAGGCGTGCGCTGAGGGTCAGGCGACGCTCGCCGTGCACCAGCGTCACGGCAAAGATGGGCCGGTCGGCGAAGTTGCTGGGGCTCCAGTCACGGTCCGCGCAATCGGCGGTGTCCAGCTGCAGCAGCCCAAACAGGAACGTCGCGCCGCGTGCCACGCCGCTGCCGAAGGCGACGCGGCATTGCAGCCGCAGGTCGCCCAGGCGCCGCTCGCTCTCGGGCACGCCGGGCGTGCGGATGTCGGGCCGCCAGGTCACGCGACCATCGGCCAGACGGCTGCGCACCTCGGTGCGCTCATCGAGCGCGTGCCACGTCGGGTCGACGACGAAACGGTCCTCGGCATCCAGCACCACCGGCTGGCGGCCACCGCGCGTCATCAGGCCCAGTTCGAGCGCTTGCGTCGTCTCGGCCTGAGTGCGCGCATAGACCTTGAACTTCAGCGCCGCGGCCGGCGCGAGGGCATGGTGTTTGTCGAACAACGACTCGGCCTTGAAGAGCTGGCCCAGCGTCTTCCTCTCGCGCGCCGTGGCAGCTTCGCCCTGCACCTCGACGCGGCCGAGCTGGGCGTCGGGCGGTGGCGCGCTGGCGGGCAGCGCGAGCGCGCCGGCCAGCAAGGCCACCACCAGGTCCATGTCAGCTTGCGGGCCGGGCGCCGGGCCGCTCCCTAGCCGGCCCGCCCAGGGCGATGTGCTTGCAGCTTGATGCCGCGAGCATCGCCGCCCCCGCCGGGGGCCGACCAGGCTTGCGCGCGTGCAGCGCAGCAAGAACGGGCGGGGGCTTCATGTCACACCGCCGCGAACGCGTCCCGCGTCAGGTTCTCGGGCGCCTCGCCGGCACCGCGGCAGGCCACGTCGTCCTCGATGCGGATGCCGCCATAACGCGCCAGCCGCTCGACGGCATTCCAGTCCACCTGGCTCGCCTGCGGCGACGCGCGCAGCTGGCGCAACAGCATCGGGATGAAATACAGCCCCGGCTCGATGGTGACCACCATGCCGGCCTGCAGCGGCCGCGTCAGGCGCAGGTAGCGGTGGCCCTCGGGCTTGTCGGCCACGCCGCCGTCCTCGCTGGCCATGAAGCCGCCGACGTCATGCACCTGCAGGCCCAGCAGATGGCCGATGCCATGCGGGAAGAAGAGTTTGGTGACGCCTTCGGCCACCATCGCCTCATCGCTCATGTTGACGATACCGGCCTCGCGCAGCACGCGGGCGACGCGGCGGTGCGTGCTGAGGTGGATGTCGCGGTAGTCCACGCCCTCGCGCACTTCGTCGACCAAGCCCAGCTGCTCACGCTCCATGGCCGCGATCAGCGCCGCGAACTCGTCGTGACCGGACGCCGCCCAGGTGCGGGTGATGTCGCTGGCATAGCTGTTGACCTGGGCACCCGCGTCGATGAGGAAGCTGCGCGACTCGGCCGGCGGGCTCTCGTCCTGGTACTGGTAGTGCAGCACCGCGGCGTGCTCGTTGAGGCCGACGATGTTGGAGTAAGGCAGGTCGCGGTCGGTGTGGCCAGTGGCGAGGAGGTAGGCGCGGTGGATGCCGGCCTCACTCTCGCCGCGCAGGAAGGCGGCGCGGGCGGCGTTGTGACCCGGCACCGCGCGGCGCTGGGCGGCGCGCATCTGCTCCAGCTCATAGGGGCTCTTCACGCCACGGGACCAGTGCAGCAGGTTCAGCAGGGTCTCGGGGTTGTTGGGGGTCACGCCCGGCAGCGCGGCATCGGCTTCACCGAGGATGGCTGTGCGCGGCGTGATGCAGTCGGCCAGCGCGGCGGCAGCCTCTTCCGGTTCGCGAATGACGACCAGCTCGACCGCATCCACCCACTCGCCGCTCGGCGCACTGGGCGGCACATGCCAGTAGTCGTCGGGCTGGTAGTAGACGACGCGCGGCTTCCTGCCCGGGCGCACGGCCAGCCAGGAGTGCGGGTGGTTGGTCAGCGGCAGCCAGTGCTTGAAATGCGGGTTGGCCTGGAAGAGATAGGGCCGGTCGTCGAGGAAGGCGTATTTCTCGATGCCGGAGGCGATCAGCAGTGTGTCGAAGCCGGTGCGCTCGAGTGCCGATTCCGCGTGCTGCTGCAATGCGGCAAGGTGGTCGGTGTAGAGGCTCATCGCTCGGCTCACTTGCGCACGTAGGTCAGCTTCTTCGTGCCGCCGTCGCAGCTACCGATGACCTTGGCGTCGCCGACCTTGTCGTTGTCAACGGCAGCGATCTCGTAGCCCTTGACGCCCTTCTCGTCGAGCTTGGCGGCGATCTCGGTCTTGAGTTCGTCGCAGGGCTTGGACGCGGCGTGGGCGGCCTGGGTCAGCAGCAGAGCGGCGGCGGCGGCGCTCAGGATCAGCAGGGTGGGCTTGGACATCGGATTTGCGTGTGTCAGGGGAGATATTGGATTGTGAGACAGGCGGACTCATCCGGTTGTCTTTGCCCAAGTCCTCATGACTCGCGTGCACTGCCGCGGGAATCCGCCCCGCGAGGGCGGGTAACTTTTCTCTGACGCGCCAGAGAAAAGTCACCAAAAGAGGAGCGCTCAATGCAATCCGCACTCGAGCGGGATCAGGTGCTCGCGTTGCTCGAAGCGGGCTGCACCCCGAAGCGAACCGCTGCGCTCTCGCCCACCACTTGTGCCGAGCACCAGCGATCAGACCTTCACGCCGCTTAAGTCGCGGCTGCACGCCGACGCCCGACAAATACCGAACAGCCGCGTCGCTCGGGCGACGCTGCATTTGGTTTTCTGATGAGCCCGGCGTGCAGCCGCGCGTCGAACGGGCCGCTGGTGCGATGGATGTTGGTCGTGACAAGTCAGACGCGAGAGCGCAGCGGGTCGCTTCTTCGCGCAATGCCAGCGGATGTTTTCGCGCGCCGCTCATCGCGGTGTCGCGCTGGTGTGCGGTTCAGGGCCTCTTCTTTGGTGACTTTCTTCTGGCCCCGCAGAAGAAAGTTACCCGGCCGCCGGGACGGACTCCCGGCAATGCAGCGAGCAGACACGCCCTAAGCAAAAGCAACCCAAACCACCGTCACCCCTCCCGATCCCAAACCACCCCCTCCTCCGTCAGCATCGCATCCAACGCCACATCCAGCTGACTCGGCTTCAACAACGGCAAAAAGCCATGCGCATAGCCGATCCCAACAGCCGCCGGCCTGGGATCCATCTCGGCCAGCGTCTTGTCCATGAAGCCACCGCCATAGCCCAGCCGCAGGCCGGCAGGTCCGAAGCCCAGGCAGGGCACCAGCATCAGCTGGGGCTTGAACTCCTCGGTGTCCTTGGGCTTGGGGATGTGGAAGGCGTCTTCCTCCATCGGGCAGCCGGGGTACCAGACATGAAAGCGCAGCGTGCCGTGCACCTTGTCCACCACCGGCAGGCCGATGCGGCGATGGGGGTGGTTCTCACCCCATCGGTAAAGGGTGGGCAGGGGGTCGAACTCACCCTTGATGGGCCAGTAGGCACCGATGGTGGTCTCGCGCCGGCGCAGCAGCCAGACGCTCAGCACCTCCTGCAGCTCGGCGGCCAGGTCCAGGCGGTTGGGCAGGGCCAGCCGTTGTTCGATCAGCTTGTGCCGGATGGCGGCGCGGTCGTTGGCGTCCAAGAGCGTGGCTTTCTTCCGGACCTGTGAATCTGGCCATTGTGGGCCAAGCGCCGACCTCGCTAGAGTCCCGACCCAACGGAAACGCAGGGAGAACCACCAGTGCTGAACAAGCTCAACCAGCTCAGCGAATCAAGCGGGGCGCTCAAGCCGGGCCGCGGCATGATCAGCGGCGTCATCGCGCTCACGCTGGCCATCCTGTGCTTCCTCGGCGTGCTGGCCTTCCACTTCCCCGAATACCTGACGACGCCGCAGTTGCGCCAGTCCTACGACGTCGACGTGATCCGGCGCCTGCTGTACTGGGCCTTGGTGCTGTCCGGCGGGCTGGCGCTGTTCAACATCGTGTTCAGCCGCATGCGCTGGCTGGCGCTGTGGACCTTCGTGCTGCTGGGCCTGGCATTGGCGCTGGGCGGGCACAAGGTCGAGGTGGACCCGAACTTCCCCGACCACACGCCCTATGTCGGCCTGGACTGGTTCATCCTCGACCTGCTGGGCTCGACGCTGATCTTCGTCTTCATCGAGAAGCTGTTCGCGCTGCGCCGTGACCAGCCGGTGTTCCGCCCCGAGTGGCAGACGGATTTCCACCACTTCATCGTCAACCACCTGGCCGTGGGCTTCGTGATGCTGGCCACCAATCTCCTGGTGCACAAGTTCTTCGGCTGGGCGGCCAAGGACGGCATCCAGGGCTGGGTGCAGGGCCTGCCCTTCCCCGTCGCCCTCTTCCTCATCGTCCTGGTGGCCGACCTGGTGCAGTACTGGACGCACCGGGCCTATCACGAGGTGCCGACGCTGTGGCGCCTGCACGCGGTGCACCACAGCGTGAAGAGCATGGACTGGCTGGCCGGCTCGCGCCAACACATCCTGGAGCTCATCATCACGCGCACCCTGGTGCTGGCACCCATCTTCGTGCTGGGCTTCAGCAAGGAAGTCATCGACGCCTACATCGTCGTCGTCGGCTTCCAGGCCGTGTTCAACCACGCCAACGTCAGCGTGCGCCTGGGGCCGCTGCGCTACCTCATCGTGACGCCCAACTTCCACCACTGGCACCACTCGCAGGACCAGGAGGCGCTGGACAAGAACTACGCGGCTCACTTCGCCTTTCTTGACCACCTGTTCGGCACCGCCGTGCAGTCGGATCGCAAATGGCCGGAGCACTACGGCGTGCTGGGTGACTATGTGCCCGACGGCTTCCTGCGCCAGCTGCACTTCCCGTTCACCTGGAAGGGCTGATCACGCATGGACGCCTTCATCGAGCTCTGCGTCGAGCTGCTGCAGCCCCTCGGCCCGGTGCAGCCGCGCCGCATGTTTGGCGGCCACGGCATCTACGTGGACGGCCTGTTCATGGCCTTGGTCATCTCGAACCAGCTCTATCTGAAGACCGACGACGTGTCGCGTGAGCGTTTCGTCGCAGCCGGCTGCGAGCCCTTCAGCTACGGTACCAAGAACGGCGAGCGCCAGGTGATGAGCTACTACCAGCCGCCCGAGGAGACGCTGGAATCACCTGCGCTGATGCTGCCCTGGGCGCGGCTGGCGCTCGAGGCGGCCTTGCGTGCCGCCAACGCCAAGGCCGCGAAGCCCGTGGCCAGGAAGAAATCAGCGGCCCAAAAACCGGCGGGCAAGAAAACCACGGCTCGCCGAGGCTGATACCGGCGGCACCAGCAGCTCGAAGTCGGCGGCGGGCCAGCCTTCCAGCACCGCCGTCTGGCCCGGCGCCAGCGCCACGGCCTCGCCGGCCTCCAGCCACTTGTCTTCGGCCGGCTCGTCGGGGGTGCCCGACAGCGTCAGCCAGACGCGGCCACGGGCCACCGCCAGGCGGCGAGACTCGGCGCCACCGGCCAAGGTCATGGCCCGGCCACCGTCCAAATGCCAAACAGATTGCGCGTCGCTCATGATGAGACTCCTGGGTTGATGTCAGGGATTCTGCTTATTTCACCCAAGGCGGTCCAATGACTCCGCGGCGCCGATTGATACCATTCACGCATGAATCAGCCGAAGCAACCAGTCCGCCAAAGACCCCTGTCCATCGGCCCGCTGCGCGCCTTCGAGGCCGTCGCCCGCCTGCTGTCCTTCCGCGCGGCGGCCGAGGAACTGAGCCTGACGCAGTCGGCCATCAGCCGGCAGATCCAGTCGTTGGAGGAGGAGATCGGCTGCGTGCTCTTCCTGCGCGGCACGCGCAAGGTGGAGCTGTCCAGTGATGGCGCCGTGCTGCTGCCCACCGCCGTGGCCGTGCTGTCCCGGCTGGACCAGACCGTGCGCCAGATCCGCCGCTCGCGTGGCCGGCGCGTCGTCAACGTCAGCACCTTTGCGTCCTTCGCATCGCTGTGGCTGATCCCGCGCATGGAGGCCTTCCAGCGTGAGCATGCCGACATCGACATCCGCGTGTCGGCCTATGACCGCAAGGTCGACTTGGAGGACGGCGAAAGCGACCTGGCGCTGCGCTATGACGACCGCCCCTCGGTGCCGGCGGACGCCGAGCAGCTCTTCGAGGAACTGCTGTCGCCCTGCGTCAGCCCCTGGTATCTGCAGAACCCACCGGCGCCGCTGAAGCGCGCCGCCGACCTCGCCGGCCATGCGCTGGCCGAAGAAGACGACGCCCGCCCCAGCGCCGAGTTCCTGAGCTGGCGTCGCTGGCTGACCGAGATGGGGGAGCACGACCTGCAGCCGCGCCGCTGGCTGTACCTGAACTTCACCTACCAGCAGGTGCAGGCCGCGCTGACCGGTCAGGGTGTGGCGCTGGCCCGCCTGCCCCTGGTGCACGAACATCTGACGCGCGGCGAGCTCGTCGAGCCCTTCGGCAAGGCCGGGCGGCTGGGCTGCCCGTTCAGCTACTGGATGATGCTGGGGCCGAACGCGGCGCGCCGGCCCGAGGTGCAGCAGTTTGCGGACTGGGTGCGCGAGCAGGCTGCCATCACGCGGGCCCAGGTGGCCGGGGTCTGACCTGTTGCGCTACCGGCCGGGCCGGTCTGAACATCGGCCCATGCTGAAGACCATCGTGTGCTTCGGTGCCGTCGCCGGCTTGGCTGCCGGCATCCCGCTGTTCGCCCTGCTGATCCTGAACCGGGGGGCGCCGCCGGCTCACGGCATGGTCATCGGCTACACGCTGATGCTGATCGCGCTGAGCCTGATCTTCGTCGCCATCAAGCGCCGCCGTGACGACGAACTCGGCGGCGTCATCCGTTTCTGGCCCGCCTTCGCGCTGGGCCTGGCCATCAGCCTCGTCGCAGGCGTCGTTTATGCGGCGGCCTGGGAAGTCACGCTGGCCGTCACCAAGCTGGACTTCGGCACCGAGTGGGCCAAGATGTACATGGCCCAGAGCAAGGCCAAGGGCCTGCCCGAGGCCGAGCTGGCCAAGCTCGCCGCCGAGATGGACGAGTTCAAGCGCAACTACGCCAACCCGCTGTTCCGCTTCCCGATGACCATGGCCGAGATCGTGCCGGTCGGCCTGCTGGTGTCACTGATCTCGGCGGCCTTGCTGCGCAACCCGCGCTTCATGGCTTCGAAGCGGACCTGAGGAGACACCCATGTTGCCCACCGGCGCCGCCCTCTACGCCTTCCTGATCGCCACCCTGGTGCTCGCGCTGACGCCGGGACCGGGCGTCGTCTTCATCGTCGCGCGCACGCTGGCGCAGGGGCGCACGGCAGGCCTTGCGTCGGTCGCCGGCGTCGCCCTCGGCAATTTGACGAATGCGGTCGGCGCGTCCATCGGCCTGGCGGCGCTGTTCGCGGCGTCGGCGCTGGCCTTCACCGCCGTGCGCTGGGCCGGCGCGGCCTATCTCGTCTACCTTGGCATCCAGGCCCTGCGCCAGCCGGCCGCAGTGGCTGACGGCACGCCGCCTGCACCCGCCGAGCCACGCAAGCTCTTCCGCGACGGCTTCTTCGTCGCGTTGCTCAACCCCAAGACGACGCTGTTCTTCGCCGCCTTCATCCCGCAGTTCCTGCACCCTGAGGGCTCGCAGGCCGCGCAAGCCTTGACGCTGAGCATCCTCTTCGTCGCGGTCGCCGCGGTGACGGACAGCGGCTATGCGCTGCTGGCCGGCTGGATAAAGCCGCTGTTGCGCGGTGCCGGTGGCCGCGGGCGCTATGTGTCGGCGCTGGTGTACTTCGCCCTGGGCCTGTATGCGGCCTTTGGCGGCAAGCAGAAAGCCTAGGCGGCCACGACCCGAGCGAGCGCCTGTGCCAGCGCCTGCTGCGAACGCAGCACATGGTTGACGCCGGCATCTTCCAGCCACCGCGCCTCTTCCGGCGTTTGGGCGACGACGGCACAGCGCAGCCCGGGATTGAGCTGGCGCGCCGTGGCCAGCATGGCCGGCACGACCCGCACATCAGTCACGGCCACTACCAGCCAATCCGCCTGGGCAATGTGGGCCTGCACCAGCGTCATGGCCTCGCTGGCGTCGCCAAGCACGGCCGCATGGCCGGCGGCACGCAGCTTCTCGACGACCTCGCGACCGCGGTCGATGACCACCAGCGGGCGGCTGCCCAGCTCGTCATGCAGGGCCGTGCCCAGCGACCCGTGCCCGACCAGCACCACCTGGCCCGCCAGCGCGCTCTCGGGCGTGTCGGCCGGCAACTCGGCCAGCGGGTCGTCGCGTGCCTCCAGCTTGCGCGCCCAGGCCGAACGCTTCAGCACCCAGCGGCGCAGCGGCTCCACGCCCGAGAACAGCAGCGGGTTCAGCGCGATGGACACGATGGCACCCGCGACGACGAGGCTGGTCGCCTCGGGGGGAATCAGGTTGAGGCTCTGCCCCAGCCCCATCAGAATGAAGCTGAATTCACCGATCTGCGCCAGGCTGACCGCCACCGTCAGCGCGGTCGACAGCGGATAGCGCAGCAGCAGCACCAGCGCGCCGGCGGCGAACGTCTTGCCGACCAGGATGACGGCCACCGTCGCCAGCACCGCCAACGGCTGCTCGACGAGGATGCGCGGGTCGAACAGCATGCCCACCGCAACGAAGAACAGCACGGCGAAGGCGTCGCGCAGCGGCAGGCTCTCGTGGGCCGCGCGCTCGCTGAACGCCGATTCGCGCAGCACCAGGCCGGCGAAGAAGGCGCCGAGCGCCACGCTGACACCGAACAGCGCCGCCGCCCCCACCGCCAGGCCGATGGCGGCGGCCACGGTGGCCAACGTGAACAGCTCGCGCGAGCCGGTGCGGTTGACCTGCCACAGCAGCCACGGCAGCAGGCGCCGGCCAACGATGAGCATGACGGCGACAAAGGCCGCCACGGCGAGCAAGGTTGTCAGGATGGTGACGGCCAGGTTGCCGCCGCCATCGCCCTTGCCGCTGAGCACCGGCATCAACACGAGGGCCAGCACCATGGCCAGGTCCTCGACCACCAGCCAGCCCACGGCGATGCGGCCATTGCCGGTGTGCAGCAGCTCGCGTGATTCCAGCGCGCGCAGCAGGACCACCGTGCTGGCCACCGACAGCGCCAGGCCAAACACCAGCGACGCGCCCAGGTCCCAGCCCCACCACCCGTGAGCCAGGCCCGCGCCCATCGCCGTCGCCGCGGCCATCTGCACCAGCGCACCGGGCAGTGCGATGCCCTTGACCGACACCAGGTCGTGCACCGAAAAATGCAGGCCCACGCCGAACATCAGCAGCATGACGCCGACCTCTGACAGCTGCTGGGCCAGGTGCACGTCGCCAACAAAGCCCGGCGTGTGCGGCCCGATCAGCACGCCGGCCAGCAAGTAGCCCACGAGGGCCGGCAGCCGCGCCCATTGCGCGAGCAGGCCCAGCACCAGGGCCAGGCCAAAGGCAGCGGCCAGCGTCGAGATCAGGGTCATGCCATCGTGCATCGCCAATTACTCAGGAGTGAGGAGCTCGCGCTCGGTGAGGATCAGCGTCAACGCACGGTCATGCGCCTCGACGGGGAAATGGGTTTCGGCCGCGGACCATGCCAGGCCGACGGTCGTCACGCCCGGGTGTTCGGCCAGCCAGCGATCGAAATAGCCGCCGCCATAGCCCAGGCGAAAGCCCTCTCGCGTGAAGCCGACGCAGGGCACCAGCACGACGTCGGGTATGACGACCGCACCGGTCGACGAGGCGATGCCACATTCGTCCTGGGCCGCGGGTACGCCGCCGTCCCAGCGGCGATAGACCATCTCAGCGGGTTCACGGCGCGCAAACGGCAGCGCGCGCGCCAGTGGCAGGGGGCCGGGATCGAACTCGCCGGGTAGCGGCCAGTACACGCCCAGCAGTTCCGGCTCCAGCTGGGCCAGCAGCTCGTGAAGGCCCAGCGTGATTGCGGCCTGCGCGGTCTGGAAGGCCGGGCTGGCAGCAAAGCCGCGGCGCGCGGCCAGCAGCTCGCGGCGCAGTGAAGGACGGTCGGGGTGAGAAGCAGTCATCGGCCAATTAAAACCCAGGGCCAGTCTGCTCCTCAGCCCTGATGACGCCACGGCTCCTCACAACGCCCGGCTGGGGCTATGGTCGCCTTCGTCGCCAACGCCCGGAGGCCGCCATGCCCACGCCCGACACCCCCTTCCATCCCATCATCTACGTGCGCGGCTATGCGATGTCGCGCGGCGAGATCGACGAGACCACGGCCGACCCCTTCTGCGGCTTCAACCTCGGCTCGACGATGTACCGCGCCGTGCCCAACAAGACCGACAGGCCCCGCAAGTACGTGTTCGAGTCGCCCGTCGTGCGGCTGGCCTCGGAGTACCAGTACAAGGACGTCTACGAGGACGGCTACGACATCGTCGACCCGGAGTGGGAGGCCGACTCCCTGGGCAAGCCGACCGACAACAAGCTGGGCAACCGCTGCATCGTCATCTATCGCTATTACGACGCCGCTTCCTCCTATCTGGGCAGCGGCAAGACGCCGGAGATCGAGGACTTCGCCAAGGGGCTGTCCAAGCTGGTCGCCCGGGTGCGCGACCTGGTCTGCAAGAACCCCGACAACAAGATCAAGCCGGCCGACTTCCGCTGCTACCTCGTTGCCCACTCCATGGGCGGCCTGGTCTGTCGCGCCTTCCTGCAGAACGCGGCGCTGGACACCGAGAAGGTCGCGAAGCTCGTCGACAAGTTCTTCACTTATGCCACGCCGCACAACGGCATCGACGTGCTGGGCCAGAACATCCCGTCCTGGCTGAGCGTCAACGACATCTCCAACTTTGACCGCGACAAGCGCATGCCGGCCTACCTCGACCTGGCCACGGCTGCCAAGAAGCACAAGCGCGCCGACCTCATCCCTGAGGCCCGCTTCCCGTCGCGGCGCGTCTTCACGCTGGTGGGCACCAACCGGCTGGACTACGAAGCCGCGGCCGGCGTGTCGCGCAGCTTCGTCGGCCATGGCAGCGATGGCCTCGTCAAGATCGAGAACGCGACGCTGTGCGGCCTGGACGCCAAGGGCAACATCACCGACCAGTGTGCCAAGGCCTTCGTCTACCGCGCCCACTCGGGCTATTTCGGCATCGTCAACAGCGAGGAGGGTTTCCAGAACCTGGCCCGCTTCCTGTTCGGCGACGTGCGGGTGGACCTGTGGCTGGAGATCGACGACATCCGCCTGCCCGACAAGGTGCAGGAGGAAGCCGACGCCGGCCGGGCCGTCAATGCCCTCTACCAGATCGAGGTGCAGGCTTCGCCGCGCGGCAAGCTCTGGTACCTGACGCGGCGCACCACGGAGGAGGATTCCGTCGCCTGCGTGGCCCAGGCCGATTGGAAGAAAAACGCCAGCCTCTACCTCAGCAGCGTCTTCCTCGCCAACCGGGCCAAGATCAACCCGCGCCGCAAGTCGCTCGCCTATGGCATGACGCTGGGCGTGCGCGTGCCCGACTACGAAATCGAAAAGCGCCTGTGGCTCAACGAGCACTTCGAGGGCGGCTATCTGTTCCGCAATGCGCTGATCCTGGAGATGGTGCCGCCGGCCAACGAGGGCGAGGCCTGGAAGGTCAAGTACGCCTGGCAGGATGCCGGCGTGTCCATGGCCGACACAGAGATCGCGGCCAAGCAGCTGAAGTCGGGCCGCATCGAGGTCAGCGTGCCTTTTGACAGCAGCGCGGTCGCCACCAACGGCAAGATGAAGC
Source organism: Roseateles sp. P5_E1 (assembly GCF_054049335.1). Taxonomy (NCBI): domain Bacteria; kingdom Pseudomonadati; phylum Pseudomonadota; class Betaproteobacteria; order Burkholderiales; family Sphaerotilaceae; genus Roseateles; species Roseateles sp. P5_E1. The sequence continues at coordinate 81,279 of NZ_JBFUMN010000014.1, read as the reverse complement.
CCACCAACCCCGGCATCCGCGGGCGGCTGCGCTTCGAGATCGAGGGCTGGAACGTGGACGCGAGCTGAGTCAGCGAAGGCGACGGCGCCAGGCCAGGCCGGCGGCGCCGGCCAGCAGCAGCGCCCAGCTGGCAGGTTCGGGCACGGCGGTAATCTGGTAGACGAAGCTGTGGTCGTTGTAGTTGAAATCACCGCCGCTGGGCAGGTCCTCGAAGGCGAGGTTGGTGCCGGCCGGCACCTTGGCGTCGCCGGCAACCGGCGCGGCCCAGACATGGTTGACGCCATCGCTGTTCAGGCTGACGTCGCTGTAATAGCGCGCCGCACCGCTGTTGGCATCGATGAAGAACACCAGGCTGTCACCGGCCGACACGGCGCCCAGCACAAAGGTCTGGCCATAGGCGCTGGCATGGTTATCCAGGCCGGGCGTGCCGTCGACGCCGTTGATGCGCGCGCCGACGAGGTTGGTGAAGCCGCCAGCCGCGCCGGTGTAGTAGGCCACCAGCAGGCCGCTGGTGGCCGCCGTGAAGCTGCTGGGTGGCGCCGGCGTGCCGGGCGTCGGGTAGACGGCAGGGTTGGCCTGGGCGGCCAGGCTCAGCAGCGCGGCGGAGGCCACCAACAACAGACGTTTTGCAGCGGTCTTCATCAACAGTCTCCTCGTCGATTGGATGTGAGGTTAGCGGATTGGATAGCGCTATCACCAGCCCCTAACTCGTGGACAAATTCGTGGGCAAACCGCGCGCCTGCGTAAAGCGCGAAGCCCCGGGTTTCCCTGGGTTAAATTCGGCATCAAGGCGCGGCGCTCGGCCAGCTGGCCGGCGCTCACGCAAAGTGAAGCAGTCGCGAGGCGTGAAGCGCATGAGTCAGATGGGTGGTCGAGTCTTGGAATGCATGAGCCGCGGGGCGCTGGCCCTGCTGCTGTCGGCGGCGTTGAGCGCCGACGCCGCCCCGCCGGTGCCCCCCGCCGATGCCGACCTCGCCGTGCAGGCCCGCGACGCCTGGGTCAAGCGCGACCGCAAGCGCCTCACAGCCTTCGTCGAGGCGGCTCGCGCCCAGAACCATCCGCTGGCCGGCTGGGTCGAGTACTTCGACCTCAATGCGCGGCTCAGCGAAGTGCGCCAGCCCGAGATGGACGCCTTCTACGCGCGCTATCCCGGCAGCTATGTCGAGGACAGGCTGCGTAACGACTGGCTGCTGGAACTGGGCCACCGCCGCGACTGGGCCAATTTCAGGCGCGACCATGCCAGCTATCAGATGCGCGACGACCGCGAGGTCGCCTGTTACGTCATGCTGGCGGACCATGTCGCCGGCACCAAGGTCGATGCCGACGCCGCCCGCACCACGTGGATGACCCAGAAGGACGGCGATGACGGCTGCCAGCAGCTCGCGGCCGCCATGGTCGAGGCCGGCCAGTTCAAGCCCGACACCCTGTGGGCCAAGGCCCGCCTGGCCACCGAGCAGGGCCGCCCGCGCGCCGCGCGTCAGGCCGTCGCCCTGCTTTCAGCCAAGCCCCTCGACCAGAAGCTCGCCGAGCTGCAGGACAACGCCGGCCGCTACCTGACGCGCAAGGCCCGCACCTCGCCGCGCCCCGAGGCGGAGCTGACGGCGCTGGCCCTGGCCCGCGTCGCCGGCAACGACCCCGATCAGGCCGGCGACCTGCTGCAGGACAAATGGAGCAAGCTGCCCGCCGACCTGCAGGCTTGGCTGTGGGTGCAGATCGGCCGCCAGTCCGCGCTGCGCCTGCAGGACGACGCCCTCGCCGCCTTCGCTCGCGCCGAGAAGCTCGCGCCCGACCTCCCCTGGACCGACGACGCCCTGGCGTGGCACGCCCGCGCCGCGCTGCGCGCCCGCCAGCCGGCCGCAGCCCTGCGCGCGATCGAGCGCATGACGTCGATCGAGCAGCGCGACCCGGCCTGGGTCTACTGGAAGGCCCGCGCCACGCGGCAACAGGGCGACCAGCCGGCCGCTCGTGCCCAGCTCGCCGCGCTGGCGACCACGCCGCTGAACTACTTCGGCCGCCTCGCCGCCGAGGACATCGGCCTGCCCACGCCGCTGCCGCCCGCGCCCGCGCCGCTGACGACCGAGGAGCGCCGCGCCGCGCGCAGCCACCCGGGCCTGACCCGGGCCTTGTCGCTGATCAACCTCGGCCTGCGCAGCGAGGGCGTGCGCGAATGGAATTTCTCGCTGCGCGGCATGGGCGACCGCGCCTTGCTGGCCGCCGCCCAGGAAGCCTGCGACCGTGAGGTCTGGGACCGCTGCATCAACACCAGCGAGCGCACCAAGGCCGAGATCGACATCGCCCAGCGCTACCCCACGCCGCATCGCGTCGAGTTGCAGCGCGAAGCGCAGGCCGCCGGGCTCGACGCCGCCTATGTCTACGGCCTGATCCGCCAGGAATCGCGTTTCGTGCTGGACGCACGCTCGCACGTCGGTGCGGCCGGCCTGATGCAGGTCATGCCCGCCACCGCCAAATGGACGGCCAAGAAGGTGGGCCTGAACTACAACGCCGAGTTGATGCACGACCGCGACTTCAACCTGCGCATCGGCACCAACTACCTGAAGCTGGTACTGGACCGCTTCGAAGGCGCCCAGGCCCTGGCCGCGGCGGCCTACAACGCCGGCCCCGGCCGCCCCGCGCGCTGGCGCGATGGCCCCGTCATCGACGCGGCCATCTGGGCCGAGAACATTCCGTTCAACGAGACGCGCGACTATGTGCGCAAGGTGCTGCTCGGCGGCGCCATCTACGCCCAGGTGCTGGGCCTGCCAGCCACCAAGCTGCGCGAGCGCCTGGGGCAAAGCATCGGGCCTGCCGGCGCACGCGATGCCGACGTCAGCGACGTGCCGCCCGCAGCGGTGGGGGAGTCCAAATCATGAGCCTGTCCGTATTGGTCCTGGGCGGCAGCGGCTTTGTCGGCCGCGCCTTGTGCGAACAGCTGACGCGCCGCCTCGGCGCCGAGGCTCGCGTCACCGTGCCCACGCGCCGCCTGCCGCATGCGCAAGCCGTGCAGAGCCTGCCAGGCGTCACCGTCGTGCAAGCCGACGTGTTCCACGACCTGCCAGACCTGGTGAGAGGCCATGACGCCGTCGTCAACCTCGTCGCCATCCTGCAGGGCAGCATGGCCGCCTTCGAGCATGTGCATGTCGAGTTGCCCAAGCGCATTGCCGCGGCCGGTGCGAAGCGCCTCGTGCATGTCAGCGCCCTGGGCATTGGTGGGGGGATGAGCGAGCATGCGCCGTCGCGCTATCTGCGCAGCAAGGCCGCTGGCGAAGCTGCGCTGCAGGTCGCGGCGCAGACCCATCCACTGGAGCTGACGCTGCTGCGCCCCTCGCTGGTTTTTGGCGACGGCGACAAGAGCGTCAACCTGTTCGCGCGGCTGCAGGGCTTGTTCCCGGTGATGCCGTTGGGCGGGGCGAATGCGCGGCTGCAGCCGGTGTGGGTGCAGGACTTGGCCCGTGCCCTCGTCGAGACGCTGCTGCGCCGCGAGACCATCGGCCAGACCTACGAGATCGCCGGCCCGCGTGAACTGACGTTGGCCGAGCTGGTGCGGCTGGCCGGCCGCGTTGCGGGCTGCGAGCGGCCCATCCTGCGCCTGCCCGGCGCGCTGGCGACGCTGCAAGCCCTCTTCATGGAATGCCTGCCCGGCGAGCCGCTGCTGTCGCGCGACAACCTCGCATCGCTCACCGTGCCCAATGTACCGAGTGGCAAGCTGCCGGGCCTGGCGGAACTGGGCATTCAGGCCAGTTCGCTGGAGGCCGTGCTGCCGACTTATCTGTCGCCTGACGGCGGCGTTGCACGTCTGGACGCCTGGCGCGCCAGGCGCTGAGCGCGCATCAATCCGTTGCGGATTGCTCATCCCCGGCGCGGCAGCGGCTGTTTAAGCTCGCCGGCTCAACGCGAAAGGTGTCATGAAGCTCTACATCGGCAACAAGAACTACTCGTCCTGGTCCATGCGCAGCGGTGTGCTGCTGGCGGCCTTCGGCATTCCGTTTGAAGAGGTCAAGCTGCGCTTCGACTTCACGCCGGACTCGGAATGGACCCGCGTCATCGCCGGCATCACGCCGACCAAGCGCGTGCCCGTGCTCGTCGAGGACGACGGCTTCACGGTCTGGGAGACGCTGGCCATCGCCGAGTACATCGCCGACCGCCATCCTGAACACGCGATCTGGCCCCGCGACACCAAGGCCCGCGCCCGCGCGCGCAGCCTGTGCGCCGAGATGCATGCCAGCTTCATGCGGCTGCGCACGGTTTGCCCGATGAACATCGAGGTCTTCTTCCCCGACGTCGGCGCCAAGCTCTGGGCTGAGGACGAGGCCCTGCGAGCCGACGTGGCGCGGCTGGATGCGGCGTGGAGCGGTGCGCTGGCCAGCAGCGGGGGACCTTTCCTGTTCGGCAAGTTCAGCGCGGCGGATGCCTACTTTGCGCCGGTAGCGGTGCGGCTGAGCCGCTTTGGCCTGCCGGTGTCGGAAGCGGCTGCGACGTATCGCGATTCGCTGCTGGCACACCCGGCGGTAGAGGACTGGATCGCGGACTCGATGCGTGAACAGGATTTCATCGTCGAGGACGAGCCTTACCGCAAGAGCCGCTGACATGCTGGAGCTGCGACCCAGCTGTGAGCATTGCGCCGTCGCGCTGCCGCCTGAATCGACGGCTGCGCGCATTTGCAGCTTTGAGTGCACCTTCTGTGCGGGCTGTGCGGAAGGCCTGCTCGGCAATGTCTGCCCCAACTGCGGCGGCGGCTTTGTGCCGCGGCCCGTGAGGCCAGCGCGAAACTGGAAGGGCGGGAACTATCTTGGGGACTATCCGGCAAGGACGGTGCCGAAGTTGAGGCTGGTGGATTTGGAGGCGCATGCGGCGTTGGTGGAGTCGCTGCAAGGGTTGCCGCCGGAGGAGCGGTAGGACGCTTTTGCGAAGAGCGCCACTGATCGATGCATTGCCGGGAGTCCGTCCCGGCGGCCGGATAACTTTCTTCTGCGGCGCCAGAAGAAAGTCATCAAAGAAGAGGCGCTGAACCGCACTCGAGCACCACGCTGCCAAGAGCGACGCGCGAAAACGCTCGGTGGATTGCGCGTAGACGCGACCCGCTGCGCTCTCGCCCACCACTTGTCACGAGCCGGATTCATCGCACCAGCATCCCGTTCGACGCGCGGCTGCACGCCGGGCTCATCAAAACAGCCCAATGCAGCGTCGCTCGGGCGACGCGGCTGTTCCGTATTTCCTGATGAGCCCGGCGTGCAGCCGGCGTTAAGCGGCTTGAAGGGGCGATGGATGGCGCTCGGCACAAGTGGTGGGCGAGAGCGCAGCGGCTCGCTTCGGCGTGCGGCCCAGTTCGAGCAACGCGAGCGCCTCATCCCACTCGAGTGCGGATTGCATTGAGCGCTCCTCTTTTGGTGACTTTTCTCTGGCGCGTCAGAGAAAAGTTACCCGCCCTGCCGGGGCGGACTCCCGGCTCACTGCACCGAGTCATGAGGTACTGGGCAAAGGCCTCCTCAAAACTCCACCACCGAGCGAATGCTCTCTCCTCTTCGCATCAACTCAAACCCCTCGTTGATCCTCTCCAGCGGCAACTTGTGCGTGATCAGCTCATCGATCCTTACCTTGCCTTCCATGTACCAGTCGACGATCTTCGGCACATCCGTCCGGCCACGCGCGCCACCAAACGCCGAGCCTTCCCACTTCCGCCCCGTCACCAACTGGAACGGCCGCGTCGCAATCTCCGCCCCCGCCGGCGCCACGCCGATGATGATGCTGCGCCCCCAGCCCTTGTGCGTGCATTCCAGCGCCTGGCGCATCAGCTGCACGTTGCCGACGCATTCGAAGGAATAGTCCGCGCCGCCGTCGGTCAGCTGCACGATGTGGTCAACGACGTTCCCGACGTCCTTCGGGTTCACGAAGTCCGTCATGCCGAACTGCCGCGCCATCGCCTCGCGCGCCGGGTTGATGTCCACGCCGATGATCTTGCCGGCGCCCACCATCTTGGCGCCCTGGATCACGTTCAGGCCGATGCCGCCGAGGCCGAAGACCACCACGTTGGCGCCCGCCTCCACCTTGGCCGTGAACAGCACGGCACCCACGCCGGTCGTCACACCGCAGCCGATGTAGCAGACCTTGTCGAAGGGCGCATCAGGCCGGATCTTGGCCAGCGCAATGCCGGGCACGACGATGTGGTTCGAGAACGTGCTGGTGCCCATGTAGTGAAAGATCGGCTCGCCGTTCAACGAGAAGCGCGACGTGCCGTTGGGCATCAGGCCCTTGCCCTGCGTCGAGCGGATGGCCTGGCAGAGATTGGTCTTGCGGCTCAGGCAGAACTTGCACTCGCGGCATTCGGGCGTATACAGAGGAATGACATGGTCGCCGGCTTTGAGCCAGGGCACCTTGCTCTCCAGCACGACGCCCGCGCCCTCGTGGCCGAGCACGGCCGGGAACAGGCCTTCGGGGTCAGCGCCCGACAGCGTGAAGTCATCGGTGTGGCAGATGCCGGTGGCCTTGACCTCAACCAGCACCTCGCCGTCGCGCGGGCCTTCCAGGTCCAGGGTTTCGATGCTCAGCGGTTGGCCGGCCTTCCAGGCGACGGCGGCGCGGGTCTGGATGCTCATTTCGGTTCTCCTGCAGGGGTTTGAAGTCGGGTCAGTGCGGCGACGAATTCGCGCGCTTCAAGGCGGCACAGCCTGAGCCGGCGCAGCAGCCAGGGCGTCAGGTCCTGCTGGCCGAGATGCTCGGGCCAGGCGCCCGCGTCTCCATCGGGCGTCTCCGCCGGGTCGGTGCCCGTCATGGGCTCGCCCTTGAGCACATCCACGCAGGCTTTGCGCGCCAGCGGCAGTGCGGTCTCGGCCTTGGCGGCGTCCAGCCGGGCCGTGCGGCGCTGCACCTGGTGCTGCACCGCGCCGAGCAGTGCCATCAGCCGATAGCCGTGGCTGAGCGCGGACTCGATCTCGGCCTCCGGCAGGCGCACGCGCTCCGGCTCGACACGCGTGCGCTGGGCGGCCGCGGCAAGAGCGGCCAACGCCGTGTAGGCCTGCTGGCGCGACAGGCGCTGGGCGGTCTGTTCTTCGGCACTCGGCATCCAGCGCAGCATGTTGGCCGAATGCCGTGCCAGCGCACCGCGCAACTGCGCCCCCAACCTCGGCACCGCGGCGCGCTCCCATGACGGCAGCACGAAGCTGAACAGCCATGCCAGGCCCGCGCCGATGACGGTGTCGGCCAGGCGTTCAGCGATAAAGGGGTCGCTGCCGGGCGCCAGCATCAGCGGCTGCAGCAGGGCCATCAACGTCGCGGCCGTCGCGGCGACACGGTAGCGGCGGTTCACATAGGCATGGGCCGTGCCCACGGCCGCGATGAAGCACAGGCTCAGCAGCGGCGTCCAGCTCACGTGCGCCAGCAGCAGCACCAGCAGGCAGCCCTGCACGGTGCCGATGATCCGTTCGTTGCGGCGTGACAGCGTCTGCTCCAGGTTGCCGCGCAGCACGACGGCCACGCTGAGCATCAACCAGAAGGGGTGGGCTGCCCAGGGCAAGGCCGCACCCAGCGCATAGGCGAACGACAGCGCCAGCGCCGAGCGCAGCGCATGGCGCATGACGCCGGATTGCAGGTTCAGATGAGGTTTCAGCGCCGCCAGCGGCCAGCCCTCGGGCGACACGAAGGGCGCGAGGCGCTCGGGTGTCCAGGGGCTGTCGGGGTTGTCCGCGGCAGTCTGGCGGGCCACCATGGCGCTGACGTCGTCCAGCATGTGGCCGACGCGCGACGCCAGCGCGGACGCGAGATGGGTGCGCGAGTCGCCAGCCGGCGCGCTGACATCGGCCAGCCGCGCCGCCAACTGCGCCCGCCAGGCGTCGGCAGACACCTCGGGCAAGGGTGCGCCATAGGCCACGGTGTCGGCCAGGGCTGCGAGCACGTCGGCGAGGTGGCGCAGCGCGTCGGCCAGCGCGGCGCGCCACTGGCGGCCTGGGAAGTCCTGGCCCAGCAGCTCCGTGTCCAGCCGGCTGGCCAGCAGCAGGTCGCGCAGCTCGATGAGGCCAAGCACGAGGTCGGTCTGGCGGCGGCTGCGCGGTGAGCGCCGTGCGGAAAAAACCTGGTCGCGCGCGGCCTGCAATGCATCGGCGAGCAGCACATCATCGGCAATGGAGGCACGGATGTTCGCCTCGGCGCCGCCCACCGCGCCGGCAATGCGCTGGGCACGCGAACGCAGCCGCTTCTCGGTGGCGCGCAGTGCCGTAGCCAGTGCCAACTCGCGCAGCCGGTGGCGCAGCACGACCGCGCTGCCGCGCGCCCAGCCGGCATAAACGCAGCCGCCCAGGCCCACCCAGAGCGCGTGCTCCAGCGGCGACGTGGCGCCGGCCGTGCGGTCCCAGGCCATCGCGAAGACCATGGCCAGCACCGGTGCGAACGACAGCGGCCCGGCACGCAGGCCCCAGGCCAGGGCCATCAACGACAGGAAGGTGACGACGGCGATCAGGCCGACGGTCAACGCGAGCGAGTGGTCCGTCAGTCCGACCAGCAGCGTCACGAGCGCCGCGGCGGCCGCTGCCGGCAACACGCGCGGCAGCACGCGCTGGGGCGGGTTGGGCAGATCGGTCAGGCTAGCGCAGACGGCGCCCCCCACGGCCGCCAGGCCCGCCGTCTCGCCGAACAGCGCGCCGACCGCGAGATGCGTGGCGGCCACGCCCAGGGCCACGCTGAGGCCATTCAGATGGGCCGCCTCCAGGCGCTTGATGAATCTCACTTGACGAACAGCTCCATGACACGGCGCTCGCTGGCCGGCAGCTCATGCACCGAGAACCAGCCCGACTTTTCGGGCCGGTAGACGTATTGCGGTGCCGCGTTGCCGGCGATGCGCTGCTTCAAAGGCGCGAGAGTCACCTGCGCCGCCTCGCCCTGCCCCAGGGCCTGCAGTGCGGCGGCCTCGACGATGACGGCCAGATCGCTCCACGGCCCCAGCCGCAGCGCTTCCTCGGCATCGCGGCGTGCGGCATCGGCGTCGCCATCGAGAAGGGCCAGCCAGCCCTTCAGCGCCAGCGTGTCGGGGTCGGTCGGGTCGAGGATCAGCGCTTCCTTGATCTGCGCTCGCGCCGCCTCCTTTCGGCCGGCGCGCAGCAGGTCCAGCGCGTAATCGCGGCGCAGCGGCACGAGGCCGGTGCGCAGCCGCAACACGGCCTCGTACTGCTTGAAGGCGTCGTCCCAGCGGCTGTCCAGCGCCAGCGTGGCGGCACGGCCCCACAGCGCCTCAGGCTGGTCGCCCTGGTAGGCCAGCACGGCCTCATAGGCCGCCAGCGCCCGCGGCACATCGCCGAGGCGCCGGTAGTAGTCGCCCAGCGCGAGGTCGACGCGGAAGCGGTCCTCGCCCTTCAGCGCCTCGACATCGCGCCCCAGGCCAGGCACAACCTCGGCAGCCAGTGGGCGGCCGCCATGCCAGAGGGCGTCGGCGACACCCGCGCGCAGCGCACCGCTGCGCGGATGAGCAGCCAGGGCGCGGGCCGCCAGTTCAGCAACGGCGGCGCCATCACCCTCGATGGCCAGCGCATTGAGCTGGGCCGTCAGCGCGCGCTCGTCGGTGGGCGCGAGCTTGAGAGCGCGCGCAAACAGCGGCTTGGCCTCGGCCAGCTGGCCATCTTCCAGCTTCTGGTTGCCGGCATTGACCAGGGCCACAGGCAAGCTGGCGCGCGTGTCGCGCTGGGCGAAGAAGCGCCGGATCTCGGCACGCAGGGCCGGGTCCATCTCGATGAGGCGCTCGCGCACGATCTCGCGGCCGTCATACGCGTCGCGCCGTGGCGAGGCCGCGGCATTGGCGCCCTCGGCGAAATACTCCCACACCGAGCCGCCGGCATACCGCGACAGGAAGCCGTTGCGTGTCCTGGCGTCACGCGACTTGGCCTGCTGGTAGAGGGTCTCGATGCTGCGCGCCTGGTCGGCCGTCAGCACGCCATGGACCTGGTGGGTCAGCTCGTGCAGCACAGTGTTGTAGCGATCGAAGATGCTGCGCTCGACGTCTTCGATGCCGGTGACGGTGAAGTGGCCGCCCATGCCGCGCACGTCGTCCCACAGCCGCGAGTCGTAGTCGATGCGCGCATCCTTGAGCGCATGGGCCTGCGGCGTCTCGGACAGGCGCATCCACATCGGCTTGATGAAGTGGGTAGCGCCCCCTTCCACCAGCACCGGGATGAAGGCCTTCCACGGCGCGACGGACAGGGAGACGCGCTTCTTGTGGCGCGGCGACAGGTCCTGCCAGTTCAGTACATAGCGCTCGATGCCCGGCACGGCGGGCATGGGCTGGGCCTTGAAGCGGCGCTCGTAGTCGGCGCGGTGCACGTCGATGGCAAAGCGCTGCGACTCCAGCGCTTTCGCTGCGATGGCGTGGGCCCGACCGAGCTGCGGGCAACGCTCCAGCACGGCCAGGCTGATGCTCAGGGCCGTGTCGAAGTCGCCCTTGTCGAAGGCGTCCGACGCGCGACGCACGTCGGCCATCAGCGGCGCGAAGCCGTCGCCCAGGCGGGCAGCGAGCTGGCTGTAGTTCTCGCGCACATAGCCGTTGCCGAGCAGGTAGTGGGCAGCTTCGTGATGACGGTTCAGCGCGACGGCGCCCTCGGCCGCAGCAATCGCGTCTTCGGTGCGGCCGAGCCGGATCAACGTGTCGGCCAGCGCGGCCAGGCCGTCGGCGGTGCGTTCGGCGGCGATGCCGGCTTCGAGCTTTTGTAGCGAGGCGTCGAACTCACGCAGCTGGTAATGGCGCTGGCCCAGGCCGCGCAGGGCCTGCGCCTTGTCGACGGGCCGCTTTGCCCGCTCAAGGGCTTTCTCGAAGCACTGCCTGGCGCGCTCGAAATCGCGCCGGTCCAGCGCAAGGCGGCCGGCGGCGAGCAGGTCGATGGCGTCGACGTTGGAAGTGGTCAGCACATGACGCGTGCGGCGATCGATGGCAGCCCCGTCATCACGGGCGAACAGCCATTGGTAGATGACACCGCGCTCGGTGGCATCGGGTTGCCTGGCGCGCAGCAATGCGTCGACATCGGTGCTCACCGCGGCGTATTGCTGTTCGGTCAGCAACGCCTGCAGCCGCGCGGCGTCGGTCGCCGCATGGGCCGCATTCAGGGTCAGGCAAACAGCAAGGCAAGCAGCGAGGCCAACAGCCAGTCGACGCCAGGGCATTCAGGCTCCATGAGTGGAGCGCCGATGCTAATCGTCCGACGAGAACCCCGAAGCCTTGACGACCGGCCCCCAGTACTCGCGTTCGGCGGCCAGGCGCTTGGCGTAGTCTGCCGGCGGCAGCGACAGCGGCTCGAAGCCCAGCTTGGCCAGGGCCTCGATGACGCCGGGCTCGCGCACCGCGGCGCGGGCCACCTCAGCCAGCTTGTCGACCGTCGCCTGCGGCGTCTTGGCCGGCAGGAAGAGGCCATAGGTCTCGACGCCAACGATGCCCTTGAAGCCCTGCTCCTCGAAGGTGGGCACATCGGGCACGAAGCGCGAGCGGGCCTTGTCGGTCACGCCGAGCAGGCGCACGCGGCCGGAGGCGAGGTGGGGCAGGAAGTCGCCGATGGAGAAGCAGCCCGCGGCAATCTGGCCGCCCATCAGGTCCTGCATGCCGGGCGCCGCGCCACGGTAGGGCGCGTGCGTGAGCTTGAGGCCGGCCGCGTGCTCGAACTGGTTGCCGAGGAAGTGGGGCATGGCGCCCGCTGCGGGCGAGGCGTAGGCGGCCTTGTCGGGGTTGGCCTTCAGCCAGTCGGCCAGTTGCGCCAGTGTCTTGACGGTGGCCGGCACCTGGGGCCCGACGCCGAAGCCGCAGGTCGACAGCGCCAGCGGCGAGACCGGGATGACGTCGGTCGCCGGGTTGTAGGCCAGCTTGCGGTAGGCATGCGGGTAGACGGTGAACATGGACGAAGGGCCGAGCAGCATCGTCAGGCCGTCGGGGGCCGCGTCCTTCAACGCGCCGATGGCGATGCGGCCACCGGCGCCCACCTTCTGCTCGACGAGGATGGTCTCGGCCAGCTTGCCGCGGCCGAATTCGGCGAAGCGGCGGGCCGTCGTGTCCACCGAGCCACCGGCCGGGAAGCCGACGAGGATGCGCGGCGGCTGGCCTTGCGCGCGCGCAGCGAGCGGCAAGGCCGCGAAGGAAAGCATCAGGTGGCGTCGTTGCATCATTTCTCTTGTCTCCGGTCGTGTTGTCAGTTGATAGGCGCTGCAGTGGCAACGCGGGCGAGGCGCTCCAGGGCCGTTTTCAGTGCAGGCCCCTGGTCGCCCAGGGCCTGGACCAGTGCACGGTCATGCTCGGCGACGGCGGCTTCAAGCTTGGCCAGCAGTCTTTTGCCGGCCGGCGTCAGATGCAGGCCCCAGCTGCGCGCGTCGTCGGGCGCGTCGCGGCGCTCGACCCAGCCCTGGGCGGTGAGCCAGTCGGTCAGGCGCAGTGCGCCGCTGCGGTGCAGGCCCATGGCCTGGCCGAGCAGCCCCTGGCGCAGGCCGGGGTTGCGTGCGATCAGCACCAGGGCGGCAAAGCGTGGCGGGCTGATGTCCCACTCGGCGGTGGCGCGGTAGAAGTCCAGGTAGAGCGCGTTCTGCGCGCGCCGCAGCGCATAGCCCAGCAAGCCGTCCAGCAGGCCGTAATCCAGCCCGGGAACAGGCAACATCGGGCCTTCGGGAGGAATGGCGCTGGGGCCGTCGGGCGTGCTCACCAATCCAGCTTAGTTTTTGTTGCTCACTGCAACTATCTCGCTTACCCTGAGTTAACCTGAGCTCATGAAGATCCTGATCGCAGGCGGTGGCATCGGCGGGCTGACGGCCGCGCTGGCCCTGCACGCACGCGGCCACGCCGTGACGGTGCTGGAGTCGGTGCGGGAACCTAAACCGCTGGGCGTGGGCATCAATCTGCTGCCGCATGCGGTCGCCGTGCTGGACGAATTGGGCCTGCTGCCGGCGCTGCGCGGCATGGCCGTCGAGACCTCGGCCCTCGTCTTCGCCAACAAGCACGGCCAGGCCATCTACCGCGACCCGCGCGGCCTGGAGGGCGGCTACAGCCATGCGCAGTTCAGCATCCATCGCGGTGAGCTGCAGATGCGGCTCTGGGCCGAAGCCTCGGCCAAGGTCACGGTGCTCGACGGCCAGCGCGTCGTCAACGTGCGCGATGAAGGCGACCGCGCCATTGCCGAGGTCGCAACCGTGGACGGCCCGCGCGAGCAGGCGGCCGATCTCGTCATTGGCGCCGACGGCATCCACTCCGCCCTGCGCCGCCGCCTGGCACCCGACGAAGGTGCGCCCTGTTGGCGCGGCGTCATGATGTGGCGTGGCACGACCTGGGCGCCGCCCTTCCTGGACGGCCGCACCATGGTGCAGGCCGGCCACAGCCAGGCCAAGTTCGTCGTCTACCCGATTGGCGCACCGCGGGCCGACGGGCTGCAGCTCATCAACTGGATCGCCGACCGCCGCGTGCAGGAGCCCACGCCCGGCCTGACCGCCCCCGACCGCGCCGACTGGAGCCGCGCCGGCAATCTCGACGACCTGCTGCCCACCTTTGGCCACTGGCACTTCGACTGGCTGGACGTGCCTGGCCTCATCAGCCGCGCCGAGCAGATGCTGGAATGGCCCATGGTGGATCGCGATCCGCTGCCACGCTGGCAGCTCGGCCGCTCGACGCTGCTGGGTGACGCAGCCCACCCGATGGTGCCGATCGGCTCCAACGGCGCGACCCAGGCCATCATGGATGCCAAGGCGCTGGCCGAGGCCCTGAGCACGCACGCCGATCTCGACACGGCGCTGGCCGCCTACGAGGACGAACGGCGGCCCATGTGCGCCCGCATCGTCGAGATGAACCGCCGCGAAGGGCTGGACGCCATCCTCGACCGCGTGGAGGCGCTGGCGCCGGAGGGCTTTGCCCGGCTGGCGGACGTCATCGACCCCGCCGAGGTGGCGGCCGAGATCAATGCGTACAAGGCGGCTGCGGGGCATCGCACACGCGCCCCTTGATCACCGCCGGGGCCGCGAGGATCATCGCGCCCCATGCCTTCACCCAAGCTCGGCCGCTCCGTTCCACCCCACGAACGCCATCCGGTCGCCTGGTACCAACCCAGCGTGCTGTGGACGGCCGCCAACCAGGTGCTGTCGTCACTGGACCAGCTGCGCAACCGCGACGGCCGCGAGGCACAGCCGCAACCGCTGGTGGTCATCGACCGCAGCCAGCCCGAGGCCGACGGTACGTTCTGGTTTGATTTCATCGCCGACACCGGTGACGGCGGCAACGCCAGCTATGCGGTGGCGAGCGCCGCGCTGGCGCCCGAGCTGGCGCTCGACGGCGAGACCCTGCAGACACTCCCAAGAGGCCAGCTGCTGCTCTTCGGTGGCGACCTCGCCTACCCGGCCGCCAGCACCGAGGACTACCGCTACCGCTTCGTCGAGATGTTCGAAGCGGTGCGCAACGACTTCGCTGACACCCTGGTGCGCGGCCGGCGGCTGACGCTGGCGGCCGTGCCGCAGAACCACGACTGGATGGACTCGGCCTCGACCTTCAGCCGTTACTTCGTGCGCGGCTACGACTCGGCACCGCTGCTGGGCGCCGACATCCCGCAGCGCCAGTCCTATTTCTGCGTCAAGCTGCCGGGCGGCTGGTGGGCCCTGGCCCTGGACTTTGCACTGACGCGCGACATCGATCGCGACCAGTACGAGCAGTTCGAGACCCTGGCCATCGGCGGCCATGGCAAGCCGGCCGTCATCGGCCCGGGCGACAAGGTCATCCTCATCTACCCCGAGCCCTACTGGACACGGCCCATCGGCGACGGCGCCGATGAGAGCCACCCCAAGCGCTACCAGCGCCTGGAAGGCCTGCTGCGCGGTCGCATCCGGCTGCGCCTGGCCGGCGACCTGCACCACTACATGCGTTGGGACTCCCAAGATCTGGCCCGAGACGGCCGCCTCGTCACCTGCGGCTGCGGCGGCGCCTTCACCCACCCGACGCACACCAGGGCGACCACACGGCCCGTGCGGCTGCAGGCCTTCGACACCGAGGACTGCATCCCGCCCGAGCCACGCACCGAGACGCCGGCCCTCAAGGTCGGCCTGACGGGCCGGCGCGCCCGGGGTGTGCATTTCGAGCGCAAGGAAGCCACCGTCTACCCGGCGGCCGAAGCGTCGCGGGGGCGGGGCTGGCGCAATCTGTTCGCCTTCCTGCCGCGTCGGGAGGGCGGCAACGGCAACGTGGGCTTTGCGCTGCTGCTCGGCGCGCTGTACTGGTTCAACGCCTACCTGAACTCCAGCCCCTTCTCCTGGTCGCTCCGGGCCGATGGTTTCCAGCCGCTGTGGGCCTACGGGCCGGGCGACTACCTGGCCGTGCTGGCGCTGTGGCTCAAGGCGATGGTGTTCAGCCCGCTGGGCTTTCTGATCAACGGGCTGATGGCCTTTGGCTGCATGACCATGGGCCGCGAGGCCGTGGACGAGCTGTCACCCGACGACGGTCGCACCAAGCGCTGGGCCGTCACCTGGGGCATGGGTGCCGTGCATGCGGGCGTGCACGTGCTGGCCGTGTTCAGCCTGGAGTTTTTCATGCACCAGGCCGTCAGCCTGTGGGCGGGCCTGGGCAGCCGCGACCAGTGGCTGGGGCTGATCCTGCACTCGCTGCTGGTCGGCGTGGGCGTGTTCATCGGCGGCGCCGTGCTGGGCTCGGCGCTGTTTGGCGGCTATCTGGCGCTGATGTGCCGGCTGGGGCTGCTGACCAACAACGCCTACTCGGCCCTGGACGGGCAGGATCACAAAGGGTTTCTGCGCTTTCGGATTTCGCCGGACGGCGGGCTGACGGCCTTTTTCATCGCCATCGACCGCGTGCCGCGGCGCTGGCGGCGTGCGGGCGAGCCGGGGCCGGTGTGGCGCAACGACGACCCCGCGGCAACGGCGCCGCGGGTGCACGATCAGTTCACGGTGTAAGCGTCCCGACTGACCGCGAGCCAAGCGCTGGGCCGCTCCCGAGCTGGCTCGCGGGCGATGTGCTTGCGGCCCAATGCCGCAAGCATCGCCGTCCCCTTGGGGGACCGACCAGGCTTGCCGCGTTCAGCGGAGCAAGCCTGGGCGAGGGGCTCACAACATCTCCGCCGCGATCAACCGCACCGGCGCGTTGCCGTAGCTCAGGAACTGCTCGTGGAAGGCCTTGAGGTTGAAGCCTGGCTTGGCTTTCAACGCCTCGCGCAGCGCAAAGATTTCGCTGTAGCCGCTGAAATAGCTGGTCAGCTGCACGGAGCTCAGCTGCACGCGGCGCCACTTTTCCGTGGCCTCGCGCTGGGTCTGGAAGGCCTGGCGAGTCAGCAG
This sequence comes from Roseateles sp. P5_E1, assembly GCF_054049335.1. Classification (NCBI taxonomy): domain Bacteria; kingdom Pseudomonadati; phylum Pseudomonadota; class Betaproteobacteria; order Burkholderiales; family Sphaerotilaceae; genus Roseateles; species Roseateles sp. P5_E1. The sequence goes on along the minus strand of NZ_JBFUMN010000014.1, from coordinate 65,019 downwards.
ATCCAGCGCGTCGGCCTCACTCATGCCGAGCACATGCACGCTGTAGTCGAGCACGGTGTTGGTCACCGAGCGCAGATGCCATTTGCCGTACATCAGCGTCATCTCCGGCGAGGCGCCGTAGCCGCTCTCGATCATCATGCGCTCGCCATAGACGGCCCAGCCTTCCACCATCGCACCGTTGCCGAACAGGGCTTTGACCTTGCTCGGCGCGCGGTTGGCGTGCACGAGCTGGGTGTAGTGGCCGGGGATGGCCTCGTGGATGTTGAGGATCTGCAGGATCCAGTGGTTGTATTCGCGCAGTGAACTCTCGGCCTCGGCAGGTGTGAGGTCGTCCAGCGGCGTGACGTTGTAGTAGGTACGGTCCTGGGGCCGGTAGGCGCCGGGCGCCTCGATGCTGGCGCCGGCCACGCCGCGCTGGTATTCGGGCGTCTCGCGCACAGCCAGGGGCTTGCTGGCGTCCTGGCTCAGCAGGTCGTGCTCGCGCACCCAGGCCTCGAGCTGCGGGATCTGGGCACGGATCTCGTCGACGAAGCGCTCGCGCGCGACGTGGCGTTCGCTGAGCTTGGCGATAACGCGGCCGATCAGTGCAACGCGGTCGGTGGGCGGCGCCTCGCTGCCGATGACGGTGGGCCACAGCGCGGCCGCCTGAGTCTGCATGCTGGCCAACACCTCCTCGCGGCGTTGCTGGGCCAGCTCATAGGTTTCGCGGGCTGTGCGGGCCGACTGGATGTCGTGGGCGAACTTGGGCTCGTACAGCGTCGCGCCGAGGCGGAAGGGCCGCCGTGCCGTAGGCAGCAGTTGCTTCAGATGGCCCACATAGCTGCTCACCGCGGCGCGGGCCTGGTTCAACGGCGCTTTGAAGGCCACGGCCTGGCCCGCTTCGGCCGCACGCTTGGCAATGTCGTCGAGCACGCTGAGCACGCCCGGTGCCTGCTGGATGGCCAGCTCAGTGTGCTCGCGCGTGGCGCCGGCCAGGCTGGTTCGCGCCGCGCGGTAGTAGGCGGGCAGTGCTGCGATGCGCGGCTTCAGCGCCGCCAGGCGGGCGGCCAGCGGGGCGTAGTCGGTGTTGAGCAGCAGGTCCAGGGGCGCCGCGGGGTTGTGCTCGGCAGGGTTCCAGGACCATTCGCGCAGCGTGTCCAGTCGCCAGAGGTCGCTCTGGATCTTGGCCACAAGCAGGGCGCGGTCCATGCGCTGGCTGGTGTTCAACGGACCTTCGGATTGCTGCTCGAACCTAGCCAGCCATTGCTGGTGGAAGGCGCGCAGGCGCTCGCGCTGGGCATTGCTCGGCAGCGTCACGCGCGACGCGAACTCAAAGCGACCCGCCGCGACCGCCGCATCGGGGTCTTCGCGCCACAGCGCTTCGAGAAAGGCTTCGGTCAGCTTGTCGAAGCCGGCGTCCTGCGCCAGCGCCGGCAGTGAGAAGGCGCTCAATCCCAAGGCGGTGAACTCGCGGCGCGTCACCGCGGCGCTCGGCCGCCCGGAGGCGCGGTGCGCCCCCTCGGGGGGCAGCTCGTGCAACGAGCGTGGGGGCTGATAGGTCATGCCATGGCCTCTTCCAACGCATCGACGAACATCTTGGCCACGTCGAAGCCGCTTTGGTCCGTGATCTCCTGGAAGCAGGTCGGGCTGGTCACGTTGATCTCGGTGACGTTCTCGCCGATGACGTCCAGGCCCACCAGCAGCAGGCCGCGTGCGGCCAGGATGGGGCCGAGGTATTCGGCGATCTCGCGGTCGCGAGCGGTCAGCGGGCGGGCCACGCCCTTGCCGCCGGCGGCCAGGTTGCCGCGCACCTCGTTGCCCTGCGGGATGCGCGCCAGGCAATGCGGCACCGGCTTGCCTCCAATGATGAGGATGCGCTTGTCGCCCTCCGTGATGGCCGGGATGAAGCGCTGCACCATCACCGTCTGCGTGCCGTCCTTGTTCAGCGTCTCGATGATGCTGCCAAGGTTCAGGCCATCTTCCTTGACGCGGAAGATGCCCATGCCGCCCATGCCGTCCAGGGGCTTCAAGATGATGTCGCGCTGCTCGGCATGGAAGGCGCGGATCTCGGCCGGGTCGCGCGTGACCAGGGTGGGCGAGATGAACTGCGGGAACTCGAGGATGGCCAGCTTCTCGGGGTGCTCGCGCAGGGCGCTGGCCCGGTTGAAAACGCGGGCGCCCTCTCGCTCGGCCTGGCTGAGCAGGTGGGTGGCGTAGAAGAACTCGCTGTCAAAGGGCGGGTCCTTGCGCATCAGCACGGCATCGACGTCGGCCAGGGCGACATCACCGGTCGACGTGACGGTGTACCAGGCATCGGCATCGCCCGTCAGCGAGATCTCCAGCGCGCCGCGCGCCGTGACGCGGCCGCCGCGCAGCCAGACGAGCTGGCTGGCCTCGCAGGCGACGATGCTGTGGCCGCGCCGGGCGGCCTCGCGCATCATGGCGAAGGTGGAGTCCTTGTAGGTCTTGAAGGTGTCGAGGGGGTCGGCAACGAAGAGCAGCTTCATGATCGATGGGGCCTGTGCAATCCGGCCAGTGTTGCACAGGGCCGGCCGCCTCGCCCACCTAAGGCCGAGTGCGGCGGAAGGTCGCGGCGAGCGTCGCGATGCCGCCCGCCACCACACCCCAGAAGGCCGCGCCGATGCCGAAGACGCTGATGCCGGACAGGCAGACCAGGAAGGTCAGGATGGCCGCGTCGCGGTGGGCCTCGTCCTTCAGCGACGTGGCGAGCGCGCCGGCGATGGTGCCCAGCAGGGCCAGGCCGGCGATGGCCGCGACGAGTTCGCGCGGGAAGGCGGCCAGCAGCATGGCGACGGCGCCGCCCGCCAGGCCGACGAGGACATAGAACAGGCCCGCGGCGATGGACGCCGTGTAGCGCCGCGCCGGGTCCTCATGCGCCTCACGGCCCATGCAGATGGCGGCCGTGATGGCGGCCAGGTTGAAGGCATAGCCGCCGAAGGGCGCCAGCAGCGTCGTCGCCGCGCCGGTCACGGCGATGGAGGCAGACACCGGCGTTGCATAGCCACTGGCCCGCTGGGCCGCGACACCGGGCAGGTTCTGCGAGGCCATGGTGACGATGAACAGCGGCAGGGCCACGCCGATCGCGGCATGCCAGGTGAACTGGGGCGCGGTCCAGACCGGCGTCACGAAGATCTGGCCCGTGTCGATGCCGAGGAAGCTGAGCCGGCCCTGGACCAGGGCGACGATGACGCCGGCGATCAGCACGCCGGGCACGGCATAGCGCGGCCACAGGCGCCGCCCCAGCAGATAGGCCGCGGCCATCGCCAGGACGAGCTCCGGCGCGGTCTTGGCGCTGGTCACCGCGTCCAGGCCGAAACGGGCCAGCACGCCGGCCAGCAGCGCCGAGGCGACGGCCACGGGGATGCGGTCCATCAGCCTCTCGAACCAGCCACTGGCGCCGGCCCAGGCAATGAGCAGGCCGCAGACGATGAAGGCGCCGACCGCCTCGGGCATGTCCAGGCCCGAGGTGGACGCGAGCAGGGCGGCGCCCGGCGTGGACCAGGCCGTCAGCACGGGCTGGCGGGTCCACAAGCTCAAGGCAAGGCTGGTGACGCCCATGCCCAGGCCCAGGGCCCACAGCCAGGAGGCGGTCTGGGCCTGCGTGGCGCCCAGTGCCACGGTGGCCTGGAAGATGATGGCCACCGAGCTGGTGTAGCCCACCAGCACCGCAACGAAGCCGGCAACAACGGTCGAGGGCGAAAAGTCTTGCAGCAAGCGTGTCATGCGGCCAGCATAAGTTGAGCCCCTCGGCCAGGCTCGCGCCGCTGGACGCGGGCGCGCCTGACCGGTCCCCCGCGGGGACGAGGCCGCCCGCGGCATCGAGCCGCGTGCAGCCACAGGCGGGCCGGCTTGGGGCGGCCCGGCGCTCGGCCCGAATACAGCCGAGGCATGATGTGACCTGAGGAGATCTGTCGATGTGCCGTTTCCTCGCCTACTCGGGCGACGCGATCTTTCTGGAAGACCTGGTCTGCAAGCCGCGCCATTCGCTGGTGCGCCAGAGCCTGCAGGCTTCGGAGGCCAAGTCGGTCACCAATGGTGACGGCTTCGGCATCGGCTGGTATGGCGAGCGCGACACGCCGGGCGTCTACCGCGAGGTGATGCCGGCCTGGAGCGACGACAACCTGATGGCCCTGTGCGCCAATGTGCGCTCCCACCTCTTCATGGCCCATGTGCGGGCGGCGACCGGGGGCGGCGTCTCCAGGCAGAACTGCCATCCCTTTCATCTGGACCGCTATCTCTTCATCCACAACGGCCAGATCGGCGACTTCCCGCGCCTGCGCCGGGTGATGGAGACGCAGCTGAGCGACGAGCTCTACGACCTGCGTCGCGGCGCGACGGATTCGGAGCTGCTCTTCCTGCTCATCATGGGCCGCGTGAAGGCCGGCGCCACGGTGGAGGCAGCGACGCGCCAGGTGCTGCTGGACACGGTGGACGAGATGCAGGCCCGTGGCATCACGACGCCGCTGCGTTTTTCGGCCGCGCTGGCCGATGGCGAGCAGCTCTGGGCCGTGCGCTGGGCCAGCGACGACAAGCCGCCCAGCCTCTATCTCAAGCCCCAGCCGGGCGGCTGGGCGATTGCGTCGGAGCCGCTGGGCGACGACGCCGAGGCCTGGCAGCCGCTGGCCAAGGGCGAGGTCGTGCATGTGCATGACGGGCGCATCGAGCGCCGGCTGCTCTGCGGCTAGGTGCCTCGCCACCAAAGCAGCAACGCGCCCACCGCCAGCACGACCACGCCGACGATGGCGCCGGCCTTCACATAGACCAGGCTGGACCACAGCACATAGCTGCTGCAGGCGCTGAACAGCAGGGGCAGCCACGGGTACAGCGGCACGCGAAACGGTCGCAGCCGCTCGGGCTCGCGGCGGCGCAGCACGATCAGCGCCAGGCCGCTGAGCACCAGGAAGAACCAGTAGACGGGCGACAGATAGTCCACCATGGTCGAGAAACCACCACGCGTCAGGTCGCCAAGGCCGACGAGCAACAGAGCCACGGCCGATGTCGCGACGACGGCCGCACTGGGCGTGCCGCGGCGCGCGTTCCAGTGCGCCAGCCGCCACTCGGCCGCGAGATCGCGCGCCGCGGCATAGGTGGTGCGCGGGCCGGCGATCAGGATGGCGTTCATGACCGACAGCGCGGTCAACGTGACCACACCCACCATCAGCAACTCGGCACCACGGCCAAGGGCAAGGCGCATCAGCTCGGCGGCCGGCGCCTCGCTGCGCGCCAGCCCGGGCAGGCCCAGCACGCGCACATAGGCCCAGTTGGCGAGCAGGTAGAGGACCATCACCACGCTCAAGCCCAGCAGCAGCGCACGGACGATGCCGCGCTTCTCGTCGCGCATTTCAGCCGACAGCGTCGCCGCGTCGCTCCAGCCGCCATAGGCCAGGAAGACGAAGACCATGGCCGTGCCCCAGTTGGTCTCCAGGGTGGCCGCGCCTTGCGTCGCGGGCGGCCGACCGCCGAGCTGCTGCGCGCCGGCCGCGAAGCCAAGCAGTAGCAGGCCGGCAATCACCAGCGTCGTCAGGCCCAGCTGCGTGCCCAGGCCCACGCGCACGCCCAGCAGGTTCAGCCCGGTCAGCAGCACGATCAGCGCGGCCGCCAGCAATGCGCTGGCATGGGTGCCCAGCCAGGGGCTCAGATCGACCACCTGTGCGAGATAGTCGCCGAAGACGAAACCCAGCAGCGCCATCGAGCCGGTGTGGATGACGGCGAAGCGCGACCAGGCGAACAGGAAGCCCAGCCGCCGGCCAAAAGCCCGGCGCAGGAAGTGATAGTCGCCGCCGGCATCGGGGAATGCCGAAGCCAGCTCGGCAAAGCACAGCGCGCCGACAAAGGACAGCACGCCGCCCAGCGCCCAGGCGAGATAGAGCTGCCCCGCGTCGGGCAGGGACTGCGCCACCATGGGCGAGGTCTTGAAGATGCCGGCACCGACGACCATGCCGACGCAGAGCGCGCCGGCATGCCGCGCGCCAAGACGACGTTCAGGGGTGGGCAGTGACATAGGCCCGCGATGCTAAAGCTCGACGCTCTGCGGCCGGCGCAGCCGGACGCACCCTCGCGCGACTGCCGTGGAACCGGCTCTGCCGGGCCACTGGCAGTGCCCCCTTGAGGGGGCGCGCGAAGCGCGTAGGGGGTGGGCCTATATCTCGACCTTGCTGCCCAGCTCGACGATGCGGTTGGTTGGCAGGTGCAAGAAGTCGGCCGCCGCGGCCGCGTTGCGGTGCATGCTGGCGAACAGCTTCTCGCGCCACAGCGCCATGCCCGAGCCGATGGTCGGGATGACGATGTCGCGGCTCAGGAAGTAGCTGGTCTCCATCTCGTCGAGCTGCACGCCATGCTTCTTCAGCAGGGCCAGGGCCTCGGGCACGTCGGGCTCGTTCTTGAAGCCGAAGTGCAGGGCCACCTGCCAGCAGCAGTGCCCCAGGGCCTCAACCTCGCAGCGCTTCTCGAAGCCGACCCAGGGCACCTCATGGTGCTTGACGGTGACGAAGACGTTCTGCTCGTGCAGCACCTTGTTGTGCTTGAGGTTGTGCAGCAGCGCGTTGGGCGTGGAGCCCTTCTCGGACGACAGGAAGACGGCCGTACCGGCCACGCGGGTCGGCGGGTTGATGAAGACGGCGTCGAGGAAGGTGTCCAGCTCGATGGCGTCCTCGCGCAGCTTGTCGGACAGCTGCTTGCGGCCCTGCTTCCAGGTCAGCATCAGCGTGAACATGCCGATACCGATCAAGAGCGGGAACCAACCGCCGGCGGCAACCTTGAGCAGGTTGGACGCGAGGAAGGTGACGTCGATGAGGAAGAAGATGCCCGTGGCCGCGATGCACAGCGCCAGCGGGTATTTCCAGCCGTAGCGGATGACGAAGAAGGTCATCACCGTGGTGATCGTCATGTCGATGGTGACGGCCACGCCGTAGGCCCCGGCCAGCTTGGTGGACGAGCCGAAGAAGACGACGGCCAGGATCACCAGGCTGAACAGGCCCCAGTTGATGAAGGGCACGTAGATCTGGCCGATGTCGCGCACGCTGGTGTGCAGCACGCGCAGCCGCGGCAGGATGCCGAGCTGGATGGCCTGCTTGGTGACCGAGAAGGCCGCCGTGATCAGGGCCTGCGACGCAACGATGGCCGCGCCAGTGGCAAGCAGGAAGAGGGGGATCTCGGCCCAGCCGGGTGCCAGCAGGAAGAAAGGGTTCTTCACGCCTTCGGGGTTGTCCAGCAGCATGGCGCCCTGGCCGAAATAGTTGATCACCAGGGCCGGCATGACGACGCCATACCAGGCGATGCGTATGGGCTTCTTGCCGAAATGGCCCAGGTCGGCATAGAGAGCCTCGCCGCCCGTGACGACGAGCACGACGGCGCCCAGGGCGACAAAGGCGACCCAGCGGTATTCGAGGCAGAAGTGCAGCGCATAGACGGGATTGACGGCCGCCAGCACGCGCGGGTTCTCGAAGATGTGCGGCAGGCCCAGGGCCACCAGCGTCAGGAACCACAGCATCATGATGGGCCCGAAGGCCTTGCCGATGCCGCCGGTGCCAAAGCGCTGCACGGCGAACAGGCCGACCATGACGATCAGCGTGATCGGCAGGATGGCGTCGTGCAGATGCGGCTCATAGACGTCGATGCCCTCGACGGCGCCCAGCACCGTCATGGCCGGCGTGATGACGGCGTCGCCAAAGAAGATGGCCGTGCCGAACAGGCCGACCAGCATCAGCGTGCGGCGCAGCGGCGGCTTGTCGTTCACGGCATTGGTGGCCAGCGCCAGCATGGCGATGAGGCCGCCCTCACCGTTGTTGTCGGCGCGCAGGATCAGCAGCACATACTTGATCGAAACGACGACGGTCAGCGTCCAGAACAGCAGGGACAGCACGCCAAGGATGTTCTCGGGCGTCGTGCTGACATGACCGCCATGGAAGACTTCTTTGAGGGCATACAGCGGGCTGGTGCCGATGTCGCCATAGACCACTCCGAGGGCCCCGAGGGTCAGACCCGCCAGCGCCGAGGGGCTGCGGGCCGCATGAGAAGAACTCACTTCGCGAAGRCCACTGGCTTGAGCAGTGGCTTTTGTTGTTCGAAAGAGGGGATTCTGCGCCCGGTTTTGGGTTTTTGTGCAGCGCAGCAAAACCATGGTTCCGAGGCTTGACGCCTGCCCCTCTGCAGGCGTAAGCGCGGGCGACCCTCTCACCAGATGCGGATGCGCGCCTCCGCGGGCTTGAACATCCCGTCGCCGGCCTGGGTCTTGAAGGCCTCGTGGAAGCCGTCGTGGTTGACGGCGGCGCCATTGGCGCGGAATTCCGCCGGCGAATGCGGGTCGGCCGTCAGCTGCTGCAGGCGGCGCGGCTCGCGCATCTTCTCCCGCCAGGCCTGCGACCAACCCATGAAGAAGCGCTGCGGGCCGGTCAGGCCGTCGATGACCGGGGCCGGCTTGCCGCCCAGCGAGCGCAGATAGGCCTTGTAGGCGATCTGCAGGCCGGACAGGTCGGCCATGTTCTCGCCCAGCGTCAGCTTGCCGTTCACATGCTTGCCCGCAATGGGCTCGTAGGCGGCGTACTGGGCCACCAGGCGCTCGCCGACCTTCTCGAAAGCCTGGCGGTCGGCATCGGTCCACCAGTTGGCCAGCGCCCCGTCGCCGTCGAACTGGCTGCCCTCGTCGTCGAAGCCATGGCTGATCTCGTGGCCGATGACGGCCCCGATGGCGCCGTAGTTGACCGCGTCGTCGGCGCGGGTGTTGTACAGCGGCGGCTGCAGCACGGCGGCCGGGAAGACGATCTCGTTGAAGGTCGGGTTGTAGTAGGCGTTGACGGTCTGGGGCGTCATGCCCCATTCGCGCTTGTCGACCGGCTTACCGGCCTTGGCCACCTGGCGCTGCCATTCGAACTGCGCGGCGCGCTGGCGGTTGCCCAGCGGATCTCCCACCTTCACGTCCAGCGCGGCATAACTGCGCCAGACATCGGGGTAGCCGATCTTGACCAGGTATTTGGAGAGCTTGTCCTTGGCCTTGGCCTTGGTGGCGGGCGTCATCCAGCCCAGGCCGTCGATGGACTCGCCATAGGCGGCCATCAGGTTGTTGACCAGCTTGAGCATGCGGGCCTTGTCGGCGGCCTGGAAGTTGCGCTTCACATAGGCTTCGCCGACCGCCTCGCCCAGCGCGTTGTTCAGGTCGGTCACGGCCTGCTGCCAGCGTGGCTGCTCGGTCTTGGCGCCGCTGAGCGCCGTGCCGCGGAAGGTGAAGCGGGCCTCGCGGAAGGCCTGGGGCAGCACGTCGGCCCGGCCATCCAGCGCACGCAGCACCAGGTAGGCACGCAGGTCGTCGAGGGGCGCCTCGGCCAGCAGCTTGGCGGCGGCAGCGGCGTAGCTGGGCTGGGCCACGATGACGCGGTCCGGTGACGGCACGGATGCGGCGGCCAGCAATGCCGTCCAGTCCAGGCCCGGTAGCTTGGTGGCCAGTTCGGCCGGCGTCATGGGGTTGTAGATCTTCTGCGGGTCGCGGTTGTCCTCCGCCGGCCACTGCGCTTCGGCCAGGCGCTGTTCGACGGCGTAGGCGCGCGCCGCAGCGCCCTCGGGCAGGCCGGCAGCGCTGGCCAGCGTCTGCAAATACGCCTGGTAGGCCGTGCGGGCCGCCGCCATGCGGGCGTCGTCCTTCAGGTAGTAGTCGCGGTTCGGCAGGCCCAGGCCGGTCTGGTTCAGCGTCAGGCGGTTGATGCCGGGCTGCTTGAAGTCGGCATCGACGACCATCGTCAGCGGCTGGTCGATGACGCCGTTCTGGCGCCCCAGCCAGGCGGCGAGCTGCTGGCGGGTCTGGAGGGCGGCAATGCCGTCCAGCACGGGCTTCATCGGCGCGAGGCCGGCCTTGTCGATGGCCGCCGTGTCCATGAAGCTGGCGTAGTAGGCGCCGATCTTGTGCTCCGCCGAACCAGGCTTGGCCTGGGCCAGTCCCTCGACGAGGGCGCGCACGCGCTGGTCGGACAGGTCGCGCAGCTGGGCCACCATGCCGAAGGAGGACTTGTCCGCCGGGATCTCGGTGGTGGACAGCCAGTGGCCATTGCCGGCACGGAACAGGTCGTCCTGCGGGCGCACGGTGCGGTCGATGCCGGCGAGGTCGAGGCCGGAATGCGGCGCGGCACCGGCAGGGCCGGCCAACTGAAGGGACAGAACGAGGGCGGCGAGGCGGTAGATCTTCATCTGGGGCAGCGGTTTGCGCGAAACCGCCAGCCTAGATCAAAGGCCGCGCCCTGCCGAAAGTTGCCCGCTCAGGCGGCTTCCGCCTCCGCCTGCGGATCGGTCGCCTCCAGCTCATAGCTGGCCGCCAGCATGGCCAGCCTGCCGATGACGCCGTACATGTAGAAGCGATTGGGAGCGCTCGCTCCAGGCTTCTCGCCGGGGCGGGGCAGATGAGGTGAGTCGGCGAAGGCCAGCGGCACATAGCTGGCGCCCGGGGCATTGAGGCTCTCGTCGATGCCGCGGTGAGCATGCACGCGGTAGTAACCACCAACGACGTAGCGGTCCATCATGTAGACGACCGGCTCGGCCACGGCCTCGTGCACGCGCTCGTGCGTGGGCACGCCCTCCTGCACGATGACCTCCTGGCCCAGGTTCTCGGGCAGCGCTGCAGCCAGGCCCTCGATGTCCTTGGCGTCGCGCACGGTCATGACGCTCTTGCCGTAGCTGCCCACATCGCTCTTGATGATGACGAAGGGCTTCTCGTTGATGCCGTATTCCTTGTACTTGCGGCGCACCTTGGTCAGTTGGGCGTCGGCCGCCGTCTGCAGCGCCTCCAGGCCCTTCTTGCCGTGCAGGTCGACGCTGCTGGACATGGGCGTGATCAGCCAGGGGTCCATGCCCAGCAGCTTGCCGAAGCGCTTGGCCACTTCCTCGTAGGCGCGGAAATGCTGGCTCTTGCGCCGCACCGTCCAGCCGGCGTGCAGCGGCGGCAGCAGGTATTGCTCATGCAAGCCCATCAGCTGCGGCGGCGTGCCGGCGGAGAGGTCGTTGTTGAGCAGGATGGTGCAGGGGTCGAAGCCCTTGAGCATCAGCCGGCCACGCTTGCGCACCAGGGGCTCGACGACCAGGGTCTCGCCGTTTTGCATGCGCAGCTCGGTGGGCTCGGTGACGCTGGTGTCCAGCGTGCCGAAGCGCACGTTCAGGCCGGCCTGCGTGAAGATGCGGGCCAGCGTGGCGAGGTTGTCCAGGTAGAAGCTGCACTGCGCGCCGGTCTCGGGAATGACCAGCAGGTTGCGCGCCTCGGGGCAGATCTTCTCGATGGCCGCCATGGCGGCCTGCACGGCCTGGGGCAGCATCTGGGCCGTGAGGTGGTTGAAGCCGCCAGGGAAAAGGTTGGTGTCGACCGGCGCCAGCTTGAAGCCGGCATTGCGCAGGTCCACCGAGGCGTAGAAGGTCGGCGTGTGCTCCATCCATTCCAGCCTGAACCAGCGTTCCGTGGCCGGCATGGATTCCAGGATGCGGGCCTCCAGCTCATTGATGGGGCCGTTGAGGGCGGTGATCAGATGGGGAACCATGGCCGAATGATCTCAGAAGCTGTGAATGGACTCTGCGCGGCCGAGCAGACCGCCGCAGCGTCGCCAATCAAGGCGCAAAACGCCGCCGTAGCTGGGGGCTACGGCAAGTTTTGCAACGCCGAGTGGCGGCGTTGCGGCGAGATGAGCGGGCGTGCGGTGTTCGTTTGCAGCTTCTGCAGGTCGACCCACCTGGGGGCGACCGGACGGATCACAAGACGCCGCCCGCGCAGGAGGTGCGCCCGCGCCCGGCGTGCTTGGCCCGGTAGAGCTCATCGTCGGCCCGCTTGATGGCAGCGGCCAGGGCCTCGCCGGGCTGGACGCGCACGGCGCCGGCACTGAAGTCGACGACGAAGCCCAGGCTCGCCTCACAGCGTCGCGTCAGTGCCATGTGCAGGCGCGAGTCCAACCGGCCGAAGGCCTCGGGCTCGCAGTGCTGCAGCAGCAGGCAGAACTCCTCGCCGCCGTAGCGGCCGACCAGGTCGCTGGCGCGCAGTTCGCCGCGCAGCACCTCGCCGGCCAGCTTGAGCACCTCATCGCCGACCGGGTGGCCGCGTTCGTCGTTGACGCGCTTGAAATGATCCAGGTCCAGCATCATCAGCACGGGAGCCGCCTCTCTCGTGGCGCCGATCCCCAGCGCCCGGCCGGCGCGGTTCATCCATTCGCGGCGGTTCAGCAGGCCGGTCAACGTGTCCAGCGAGGCCAGCCGCACCAGGGCCTGCTCGGCCGCGTCACGATGAGCCAGCAAAAAGCCCATGGTGCCGAGCACGAGGCTGGCGTTGAGCAGCATCATCGAGCCGATGTTGAGCGGATTGGGCGTGAGAAAGCGCGGATAGATCTCGGGCCAGCCCAGCGCCAGGCAGCCGCGGGCCAGCGTCATCGCGCCGTTGGCCAGCGCAGCGCCGCCGCACAACCAGCGCCAGCGCATGCCGCCCGCGCCGCGCAKCAGCRGCACGCTGGCCCAGATGATCTGGGCGCCGATGGTCAGGTTGGTCAGGCCGGTGGCGACGCCGAGGTCGCTGAAGACCAGGGCATGCACGACGCCCAGCCCCAGCGGCGCACCCAGCAGCCAGCGCCGTGAGGCCCTCAACCCCAGGAAACGACAGGCCGTGATCACCGTGGCCGAGGCCGACCCGCTCAGCGCCATGACCCCGAGCGTCGCCAGCAGGCGCGGTGCGCCAAAGGTGGCGCCAATCAACAGGCCGAAGCCGAATGCCTGGCCGAGGAGCATGAACTGCCAGGCCTGCAAGCCGCTGCGGGTGCGCAGCCCAACGCCGACGGCCAGCGCCAGGCTCATCAACAGCGCGTTGACCAGCACCGCCCCGAGGAGGGTGATGACATCCATACGGGCCAGCATAACGGCGGGTCCGCAGGGGCCAAGAAAAAGCCGCCCCGAGGGGCGGCCTGGCGTGAAAGAGGGGCCGGCTTGGCGCCGGTCCCCGGGATCACTTGTGGTAGGCCGTCTCGCCGTGCGACGAGATGTCCAGACCTTCGCGCTCTTCCTCTTCGGTGACGCGCAGGCCGATGGTCATATCGACCAGCTTGTAGGCGATCAGCGAGACGATGCCCGACCAGACGATGGTGATGCCGACGGCCTTGGCCTGGATCCAGAACTGCGCGCCGATCGAGAAGTCGGCCGGCGTGATCATGGTCGCCGTGACCCAGTCACCCATGGCGCTGGGGCCACCCAGGTTGGGCGAGGCGAACACGCCGGTCAGCAGGGCGCCGACGATACCGCCGACACCGTGCACGCCGAAGACGTCCAGCGAGTCGTCCGCACCCAGCAGCTTCTTCAGGCCCGACACACCCCACAGGCAGGCGAAGCCGGCGACGATGCCGATGACGAGGCCGCCACCGATACCGACGTTGCCGGCAGCCGGCGTGATGGCCACGAGGCCGGCGACGGCACCCGAGGCAGCACCCAGCATCGAGGCCTTGCCCTTGAGCAGCGCTTCACCCACGCACCAGGCCAGCACGGCGGCAGCCGTGGCAGCGAAGGTGTTGATGAAGGCCAGAGCCGCGAAGCCGTTGGCTTCCAGTGCCGAGCCGGCGTTGAAGCCGAACCAGCCCACCCACAGCAGCGAGGCACCGACCATGGTCAGCGTCAGGCTGTGCGGCGTGAACTGCTCCTTGCCGTAGCCGACGCGCTTGCCGATCATGAAGGCACCCACCAGGCCCGCAACGGCGGCGTTGATGTGCACCACCGTGCCGCCGGCGAAGTCCAGCGCACCCATCTGCCAGATATAGCCGGCCTTGGCGTTCATCGCATCGGCGACTTCCTTGGCGGAGTAGGCGTCCGGGCCCATCCAGAACCAGACCATGTGGGCGATCGGCAGGTAGCTGAACGTGAACCACAGCGTCAGGAAGGCCAGGGCTGCCGAGAACTTGATGCGCTCGGCGAAGGCGCCAATGATCAGGCAGGCGGTGATGCCGGCGAAGGTGGCCTGGAAGACGGCGAACACCATCTCGTACATCGGCACACCCTTGCTGAAGGTGCCGCCGGTGGCGAAGGTGCCTGCGACGTTGTCCCAGATGCCCTTCATGAAGAGGCGATCCGTGCCACCGATGAAGGCATTGCCCTCGGTGAACGCGAAGCTGTAGCCGTACAGCACCCACAGCACGACGATCAGCGAGAAGCCGACCATGACCTGCATCAGCACCGACAGCATGTTCTTGCTGCGCACCAGGCCGCCGTAGAAGAGGGCCAGGCCCGGCACCGTCATCATGATGACGAGCAGCGTGGACAGCAGCATCCAGGCAGTGTCGCCCTTGTTGGGCACGGCAGCGGCCGGGGCAGAGGCTGCATCAGCCGGCGCGGAGGCGGCAGCATCGGCCGCGGAAGCTGCGGGAGCAGCCGTGGCCGCCACGGCGGCGGCAGGCGCCGAAGCAGCTTCCTGGGCCCAGGCGGCCGGCGCCAGCAGGCCGGCGGCAAGCGCAAGGCCGGCGAGGAGTTTCTTCATTTGAGTGATCTCCAAACGGTTGTTATGGACGCGCTTCAGAGCGCGTCGTTGCCGGTTTCGCCGGTGCGGATGCGTACGACCTGATCCAGCGGCGACACGAAAATCTTGCCGTCACCGATCTTGCCGGTGCGGGCGGAGGACTCGATGGCCTCGATGACGCGCTCGACGACGTCGTCGTTCACGGCGGCCTCGATCTTGACCTTGGGCAGGAAGTCGACGACGTAYTCSGCGCCGCGGTACAGCTCGGTGTGGCCCTTCTGGCGCCCGAAGCCYTTGACTTCGGTGACCGTCAGCCCCTGCACGCCGATGGCGCTCAGGGCCTCACGCACCTCGTCGAGCTTGAAGGGCTTGATGACGGCAGTGATCAATTTCATGTCGCTCTCCAGTAATCAGAAGGTCTTCTTCAGGCCGACAACCAGCATGGTCTTGCCCATGAACTTGCCGTTGGCGGGACTGGCGTAGAAGCTCTTGTCGGCATCGGTACCGATCACGGCGCCGCTAAGCACTAGGCCGGAGAAGTCCTTGGCCAGCGTCAGCGAGTAGTCGGAGTAGGAGCCGGCGGGCACGTGGCGCATCGTCTGATGGCCGATGTGCGGCGTCAGCGTCATGCCATCGCCCAGGTCGAAATTGGCCGACACGTCGAAGTAGCCGCTGTACTTGGTGCCCGGCACGCCGAACAGGTTGGTGCCGTTGGTGTTGGAGTACTTCGCCGTCACGGGGCCGTAGCTGAGTGCGCCGTAGATTTCGAAGGTGTTGGCGCTGGTGGACAGCTTGTTGCTGGGGTAGTAGTACTGCAGCACGCCGACGTCCAGCGTCAGGCCCGTGGCGACTTCGGTCTTGTAGCCACCGTACAGGTCGACCTCGACCTGGCCGTCGCCGCCCGCGTCCTTGATCCACTTGATCGTCGACGCCCAGGCGCCGACGTAGAAACCGCTCGGCGCGGCGTAGTCCAGGCCGCCTTGCAGGGCCGGCTTCAGGCGCGACTGGGAAATGCCGCGGTAGCGGTATTCGCTGACGACGCCGACGTTGAACGACAACGGGTCCGGCGCCGGCGCCGGCTCATCGGCAAACGCAGGCAGAGCGGCCGCGGCCAGTGCCAGAACGAGCAGCGAAGGGGACAACTTCATGGCGGGGAGCTCCTGAGTAAAAAAGTGGGGGGGTTTCGATCCGGCGGGGTATTTGCAGCTTCCGTGCCAAGCGTCACACCTTGTCACCCCGCACGAATCTGGGCGGGTCGCGCCCCCAAGTCAGGCATTTGCACCAAATTGGATCTTCGTGCGGTTTGGATGGCACTTATACGGTGCATTCCTGGGAGAAGCACCGGGCCGATCTGCGACGGACCGGCGGCTAGACTGGCCCGCCGGCTCAGGAGCCGCACTGATGCCGGGATCGTCCGCCCCCGGCACGATCAATGCAGCCGCCAGCGTCAACTACCCCCGCCAGCCGACCTTCAATGAGTCTCGCCACCGTCTACAGCCGCGCTCTCGATGGCCTCGCCGCCGCGCCGGTCACCGTGGAAGTCCATCTGGCCAACGGCCTGCCGTCGTTCACGGTCGTCGGGCTCGCAGACACCGAGGTCAAGGAAGCCCGCGAGCGCGTGCGCGCGGCGCTGCAGAACAGCGGGCTGTCATTCCCAGCGAACAAGCGCATCACGGTGAACCTGGCCCCGGCCGACCTGCCCAAGGAAGGCGGCCGATTTGATTTGCCGATGGCACTGGGCCTGCTCGCCGCGAACGGCCAGATCGATGCCGCCAGGCTCGCGCGTTTCGAGTGTGCGGGCGAACTGTCGCTGGCCGGCGAGGTGCGCGCAGTGCGCGGCGCCCTGGCCATGGCCCTGGCGCTGCGCCAGGACGGTGGCGAGCGAGAACTGCTGCTCCCCGAGGCCAGCGCCGCCGAGGCGGCCCTCGTCGACGGCCTGGTGGTGCGGCAGGCCCGCCATCTTCTTGACGTGGTGGCGGCCCTGCAGCCCGACGGCGAAGCCCTGCCGCGCGCCATCGCCCTGACCCGCGAGGCCGCACGCGGCCTGCCCGATCTCGCCGACATCAAGGGCCAGGCCGGCCCCAAGCGGGCGCTGGAGATCGCCGCGGCGGGCGGCCACAGCCTGCTGATGGTCGGTCCGCCCGGCACCGGCAAGTCCATGCTGGCGCAACGCCTGTCCGCGCTGCTGCCGGCGCTGGATGACGAGGCTGCGCTGGAATCCGCCGCCGTGCTCAGCCTGGCTGGCCAGTTCGACATTGCGCGCTGGGGGCTGCGCCCGCTGCGCTCGCCCCACCACTCGGCGTCGAGCGTGGCGCTGGTGGGCGGCGGCTCACCGCCCCGGCCGGGCGAAATCTCGCTGGCCCAGCACGGCGTGCTCTTCCTGGATGAATTGCCCGAATTCCCCCGCGCCGCGCTGGAAGCCCTGCGCGAGCCGCTGGAGACCGGTCGCATCCTGATCTCGCGCGCCGCCCGCCAGGCCGAATTCCCGGCGCGCTTCCAGCTCGTCGCCGCGATGAACCCCTGCCCCTGTGGTCATCTGGGCAGTCCCCTGAAAGCCTGCCGCTGCTCGCCGGACCAGGTCTCACGCTACCAGGGCCGGCTCAGCGGCCCCTTCCTCGATCGGCTCGACCTGCTCATCGAAGTGGCTGCCGTGCCGCCGCGCGACCTGCAGGACCTGGCCCCGGGCGAGCCCAGCGCCGTCGTCGCGGAACGGGTCGCCGCAGCGCGTGAGCGGGCCGTGGCGCGCCAGGGCGTGGCCAACGCCCAGCTGCAGGCCCAGGACCTGGCCGAACATGCGGTGCTGGAGCCCGCAGCCAAGGCTTTGCTGGAGCGCTCGGCCGAGCGCCTGGGCTGGTCGGCACGCAGCTTTCACCGCGTGCTGCGCGTGGCCCGCACGGTGGCCGATCTGGCGGGAGCGGCGGCGATTGGCAGCGCCCATGTCGCCGAAGCCATCCAGCTCCGCCGGGGGCTGCCCGGGCAGGCGGGCTGACCATGCGCCGCCGCATCGGGCTGGCGCTCGGGCTGGCCACCGCGCTGCTGCTGGCGGCGATCGCGGTGCCGTCGCAGGCCGCGACGATCAGCATTGCCGTGCCCAGCGGCCCGGTCGCCCTGCCGCTGCTGGTCGCCATCGAGCAGCACCTGTTCCAGGCCGAGGGGCTGGACGTCGTACGCATTCCCTGCAACAGCGGCAAAGCCTGCCTGGCCGCGCTGCGCTCTGGCGTCGCCGAAGTCGCCGCGGGCGCCGAATTTGCCGTCGCGATGACGGCTGCGCAGACACCGGCCGTCACCATCCTGGCGTCCATCGGCGAGTCGACCGCTCAGATCAAGCTCATCGCCAGCCGGCGCGCCGGCGTGCGCGAGAGCCGGGACATGGCCGGCAAGCGCATCGCCACGGTGGCGGGCACCTCGGCCGAGTACTTCCTGGACCGCTGGCTCACCTATCAAGGCATCGACCCCGACCGCGTCAAGCTGAGCTTCGCCGAGCCCGGCGCGTTGGGCGATCTCGTGCAGCAGGGCAAGGCCGCCGCGGCGGTCGTGTGGGAGCCGGAGGCGGCCCGCATCGAGGAGCGGCTTGGCGCCGATGCGGTCCGCCTGCCTTCGGCCCATGTCTACACCCAGCACTTCTGCATCGTGGCCCAGGCCCGCGCAGTCGACCGGGACCGGCCGCGTTTCGAGAAAGTCCTGCGTGCCCTGCTGCGGGCCCAGCGCTTCATCGCCGAATCGCCCAACGAGGCCCAGGCCATCCTGGCGGCCAACCTGAAGGTCAGCGCCGCCGTGGCGCAGCGCCTGATGGCCGAGCAGGACTACCGGCTCGCCCTGCATACCTCGCTGCCGGCGACGATGCTCAGCCAGATCCGCTGGCAACTGGGCCAGGACGGCAAGGCGACGGAACCGGTCCCTTCCATGCAGCAGCTGATCGACGCCCGCCCGCTGCAGTCACTCGCCCCGGGCTCGGTCACGCTCACACGATGAGGTTCGCCTTGAACGCACGACGCCTGCTGGCATTGCTGGTGGCATGGCTGGCAGGTACCGTCACCGCGGCGCCGCTGACCGTGGCGGTGTCCCGGTCGCCGCATTCGCTGCCGGTGCTGGTGGCCCTGTCCGAGGGGCTGTTCGAGGCCGAAGGCCTGACGGTCAAGGCCATCGAGGCGCCCAGCGGCCGCCGCTGCCTGAAGTTGATGGCCGAAGGCCAGGCCGACCTCGGCACGGCCGCCGACACCGCCATCGCCTTCGAATCCTTCGAACGCACCGATTTCTCCGTCATCGCGACCTTCTCCAGCACATCCAGCGACGTCGAACTGGTCACCCGCCGCAGCGCGGGCATCAAGGCCGCCCGCGACCTCGTCGGCAAGCGCGTCGGCGTCGTCAAAGGCACCTCGGCCCAATACTTCCTGGACACCTTCCTGCTCAACAACGATGTCGACCCCAAGAACGTCCTGCAGGTCGCCATCCAGCCCGAGGGCGCGCTGGACGCCATGGCCGCCGGCCAGGTGGATGCGGTGGCCGTCTTCCAGCCCTTTGCCTATGCGGCGGCGCACAGCCCGCGCGTGGACGGTGTCGTGCTGAGCGAATCCGGGGACTACAAGCAGACCTTCAACCTCGTGGTCCAGACGAGCGTCCTGAAGGCGCGGCGGCCCGACCTGGAGCGCTTCCTCAAGGCCATCCACCGCGCCAACGAATTCATCCGCGCCCAGCCACGCCGGGCCGAGGCCATCTTCGTGAACCGGCTGGGCGTCGAGCCCGGCTTTGCGCGCTGGTCGATGCAGCGCACCCACGCCGAGCTGTCCCTGGACGAGGCCTTGCTGCGCACCCTGCAGTCGCAGGCGAACTGGGCGGTGCGGGAGGGCTATGCCACCGGCAGAAAGCCTGCCGATTACCGCACCCTGGTCGACGCCGCGCCGCTGCGTGCCGTGCTGCCCAACGCCGTCGGCCTGCCTCGCTGACCTGCACCACCATGAAGATCCGCTCCCTCTTCATTGCCGCTGGGGCCGTCGCCGCGCTGGTGGGCACGTCGGCCATCGTCGCGATGTGGACGGCCACCCGGCTGGAAGGCCGCGCGGAAGCCCAGCAGCAACGAGCGCAGCAGGTGGCGCGCGACGTGGCGGGCCTGGTCGGCGCGACCTACGTGTTCCAGCGTGAGCGCGACGAGCTCTCGGTCTCGGAGTGGAAGAGCTGGCACGCCAACATCGTGCGTGACCTGGCAGGCGCCGATCTTCAGGGATCAGCGCATGCCGAAGTCGAATTGCTGAGAGACGCGGCCGGCCGGCTGCCTGCTCTCTTTGAGCGCGCGCTGAAGACGGCAGCCGCGCCAGACAGCGACTTCCAGCGCCGCCGCCACGACCAGGCCTTCGAGCTGCTGCTCGGCGACACCCAAGCCATGGCGGACGCGGCCTTCCGCTGGTCACGCAACGCTGGCGACGCGCGCAGGCTCGCGGAGGACGTGCACGAGCAGGTCACCATGGCCGCGGTGGTCGCCTTCAGCATGCTGCTGGTCGTGCTGGCCAGTGTTGGCGTGCGCCGCGTGCTGCGGCCGCTGGCCCTGCTCACGCAGGCCACCGAGGCCCTCGAGCGCGGCGAGCAGGTGCCGTTGTTCGGCAGCACGGCCCGAGACGAGCTCGGCACCCTCAAGCGCCGCTTTGACGCCATGACCATCGCCCTGCAGCGCCGCACGGGCGAGCTGCGCGAAGCCGAGCAACGCATGCGCGCCGTTGCGGACAACGTCCCCGTGCTCATCACCGAGTTCGATGCCGGCGCCCGCATCGTGTTCGCCAATGCAACGGCCGGGCGGGTCTACGGCGTGCCGGCCGAAGCGCTTGTCGGCAAGCATGTCAGCGACGTGCGCGGCGAGGACGGGGCGCGGCAACTGCAACCCCACATCGAGGCTGTGCTGCAGGGCCAGTCCGTCGAGTTTGACAGCACGCAGGTACTGCCCGGGGCGCAGCGGCATTTCCATCAACTCTATGTACCCAGGCGCGACGCGTTCGACACGGTGGTGGGCTTTTATTCGGTGTCGATGGACATCACCGAACGCAAGGCCGCCGAGCTGGCCGTCCAGGCTTCGGAACATCGGCTGAAGGACATCACGGACAACATCCCCGTTGTGGTCTCGCACTTCGACAAGGACCTGCGCGCGGACTTTGGCAACCTTGCCGCCGAGCGCGTGCTGCGGCGCCCCATCTCCGAGCTGCTGGGGCAGACCTTCCGCGAGATCCGGGGAGACGCGGTGTGGGAGATCGCCAAGCCCCATATCGACGCCGTGATGCAAGGGCAGCCCCGCCAGTTCGAATCCTTCGTGACCCATGGCGATGGCACCCTGTACTTCGCGCAACGCTATGTGCCCGACGTCGATGCGGCCGGCCAGGTCCAGGGCTTCTATTCCGTCTCCTTCGACATCACGGAACGTCGCCAAGCCGAGGCGAAGCTGGCCGAAAGCGAGAAACGGTTGCGTGACATCGCCGACAACCTGCCGGTGATGATTTCCTATATCGACAAGGACCAGCGCCTGCTGTTCCTGAACGAGACCTTCAGCAAGTGGACAGGCCTGGATCACCGCACTACCGTCGGCAAGACCGTGGCGGAGGCCGTGCCGGCGGCGCTGTACGAACAGCGCCGCGAGCACCTGGCGCGGGCACTTGGCGGCGAGCGTGTCGAGTTCCATGTCGAATCCACGGCGGCCGGCGCGGCCCGCTCGCTGCACAACCTCTACCTGCCCGACATCGCCGAGGACGGCTCAGTCCGCGGCCTCTATGCGCTCAGCACGGACGTGACCGAACGCCGGCAGCTCGAGCGCCAGCTTGCCGAGCTGGCCCGCACTGACGCGCTGACCGGGCTGCCCAACCGCTACAGCTTCAACGAGCAGCTGGCCGCGGTGATCAAGCGGGCCCACCGGGCGCAGAGCTTCACGGCGCTGCTGTTCCTCGACATCGACCGGTTCAAGCTCATCAACGACAGCCATGGCCACGGTGTCGGCGACGAGGTGCTGTGCGAGTTTGCGCGGCGGCTGCTGCAGCTGGTCAGGGGCACCGACTTTGTCGGCCGGCTGGCGGGTGATGAATTCGTCGTCGTGCTGGAAGGCCTGCACGCAGCCGCCGAAGCGGAGATCGTCGCCGGCAAGATCATCACGGCCATCAACCGGCCGTTTGCGACATCGGTCGGCGAACTGTCGATAGCGACGAGTATCGGTATCGCCGTTCACCCGCGCGACGAACTCGGCGGCGAGGAACTGCTCGGCCGAGCCGATCAGGCGCTGTATCTCGCCAAGGGCGCAGGGCGCAACCAGTACCGGTTGCACGCGTCGTAGCGGGGGCCTCCTCGTCAGGGCCTGACGAGCTGGCCGTCTTTCTCGCGCACGGTGTCACCGGCTCTCAGCATGGGATCGGCGCCGAGTTCGACGCTGCGCATACGGCCATGGCGATCGACGACCTGCGCGACCCAGACGGTGGACTTCTTGGCGTTCTTCTCGACCTCGTTGCCGGCATAGCCGCCGGCCGCGGCACCACCGACGGTCGCCAGCTTCTTGCCGGTGCCGCCACCCACCTGGTTGCCCAGCAGGCCGCCAATGACGGCACCACCCACGACACCCAGGCCGCTGCCCTTGCCTTTGCGGGTCTCGCTGTGGATTTCCTGCACCCACAAGCAGCCGTCACAGAGCGCGTTGCGCTGGGCCTGTGTCGGGATGGACAGCACCGGGGCGGGGTTGTCCTCGGCACGCACGGCAGTGGACAGGGTGGCCGCCAGGGCCGCGGTGGCAATCAGCAACTTCATCGCATCACTCCTTGGAACCCGCCCTGCCCTGGCTTCGCGTCGCGTCAGGCGCGCACGAAGCCGTTCTCGGTCAGCCTGACCTCATCGCCGACGCGCAGGCCCGGGTCGGCGCTGCGCTCGAAGCGGCGCAGACGGCCATCACGCTCGCGCACCTGCACGATCCAGACGTTGTAGCTCTTCTGGTTCTTCTCGATCTCGTTGCCGGCATAACCGCCACCCACGGCGCCCGCCACGGTGGCGAGCTTCTTGCCGTTGCCGCCACCCACCATATTGCCCAGCAGGCCGCCGACGACGGCGCCGCCCACGGCACCGACGCCGCTGCCCTTGCCACGGCGCGCCTCGGTATGCACGTCGGTCACGCGGCCGCAGCTGTCGCACAGCGCGGGCGGGGCCTGGGTTTCAACCACGGGCGCCGGCTGGGCCTGGCGTACCGGGTCGGCACTGGCCAGCCGTTGCGGTGCGGCGGTGGTCTGCTGCTGTGTCGTCGCGGCAATCGGCTCACTGGTGACCGTCTGCGACCGGCCCACTGCATAGGCGCCACCGAGCAGCGCCAGCACGACGGCGACGCCGGCGACGATCTGCGTGGACTTGACGGAATTCATGGGGGTCGACATGGGGCCTCCGATGTGGTTGGTATGACCCGAAGCATGCCGCCCCTACAGCGGCCCTCCCTGTAGGACGAAACCGCTTCAGGCCCAGGGTGTCGACCTAGCCCAACAGCGGCGCCAGCGCGCGGCGCGCCTCGGTCTCGTCCAAGCCACAGCGCACGGCCCAGTCGGCGAGCTGGTCGTCGCCGATGCGGCCGACATTGAAGTACGCCGCGTCCGGGTGGGCCAGGTAGAAGCCGCTGACGCTGGCCGCCGGCGTCATTGCCATGCTGTCGGTCAGGCCCATGCCGATCTCGTCGGGCGCGAGCACGCGAAACAGGTCGCGCTTGGAGAGGTGATCGGGGCAGGCCGGATAGCCGGGCGCGGGGCGGATGCCTTCGTACTTCTCGGCCACGAGCTCTGCATTGCTCAGCGACTCGGCCGGCGCATAGGCCCAGAACTCACGCCTCACGCGCTCGTGCAGCCACTCGGCGGCGGCCTCGGCCAGGCGGTCGGCCAGGGCCTTGAGCATGATGGCCGAGTAGTCGTCATGCGTCGCGAGGAAGTCCGCCTCCTTCTTGTCGACGCCCAGGCCCGCGGTGACGGCGAACATGCCGACGTGGTCGCCCTCTTCCGCAACGAAATCGGACAGGCAGCGGTTGGGTCGCTTCACGCCTTCGACGACCGGCCGCTCGGACTGCATGCGCAGGCCGCGCCAGGTCATGGGCGGCTCACTGCGGATCTCGATGTCGTCGTCGTTGATGCGCGCCGCCGGGTAAAGGCCGAACACCGCGTGCGCCTGCAGCCAGCGGCCGTCGATGATCTTCTTCAGCATTCCTTTAGCGTCGGCGAACACCTTGCGCGCTTCCGTGCCAACCACTGCGTCATCGAGGATGGCCGGATAGGGGCCAGCGAGGTCCCAGGTCTGGAAATAAGGCCCCCAGTCGATGTAGCGGGCCAGCTCGGCAAGATCGAGGTTCCTCAGCACGCGCCGGCCAGTGAACTTCGGGGCGGGCGCGACCCGGCTCAGGTCCAGCACGGCCTTGTTGGCGCGCGCCTGCGCCAGAGTGACCAGCGGCGTCTGCTTCTTGCTGGCGTGCAGTTGACGCGTCTTCTCGATGTCGGCCTTCAACTCGGCGATGTAGGCCGCGGCGCGGTCATCGCTGAGCAGTTCGGTGCACACGCCCACGGCGCGCGACGCATCGGGCACGTAGACCACCGGGCCGTCGTAGTGCGGCGAGATCTTCACGGCCGTGTGCACGCGGCTCGTCGTCGCGCCACCGATCAGCAGCGGCATGTGGCGACTGCTGAAGTACTCGTCGCGCTGCATCTCGGCCGCGACGTGCTGCATCTCTTCCAGGCTCGGCGTGATGAGGCCGGACAGGCCGATGATGTCCGCGCCCTCTTCCTTGGCTTTCTTGAGGATGTCCTGGGCTGGCACCATGACGCCCATGTTGACGACCTCATAGTTGTTGCACTGCAGGACCACCGTGACGATGTTCTTGCCGATGTCGTGCACGTCGCCCTTGACGGTGGCGATGACGATCTTGCCCTTGGGCTTGGCATCGCCGCCGCCTTCGATGAGCAGGCGCTTTTCTTCCTCGATGTAGGGCAGCAGGTGGGCCACGGCCTGCTTCATCACGCGCGCGCWCTTCACCACCTGCGGCAGGAACATCTTGCCCKSGCCGAACAGGTCACCGACGACATTCATACCGGCCATCAACGGACCTTCGATGACGTGCAGCGGCCGGCCACCACCGGCCAGGATGGCCTGCCAGGCTTCCTCGGTGTCTTCGGTGATGAAGTCGGTGATGCCATGCACCAGCGCGTGCGACAGCCGCTGGTTGACGTCGCCCGCGCGCCAGGCCAGGCGGGCCGAGTCGTCCTTGCCGGCGCTCTTGGCGCGATCGGCAATCTCGATGAGGCGCTCACCGGCGTCCGCACGGCGGTTCAGCACCACGTCTTCGACGCGCTCGCGCAGCTCGGCGTCGAGGTCGTCGTAAACGCCCACCATGCCGGCGTTGACGATGCCCATGTCCATGCCCGCCTGGATGGCGTGGTACAGGAAGACGGTGTGGATGGCCTCGCGCACCGGCTCGTTGCCGCGGAAGCTGAAAGACACGTTGGACACGCCGCCCGACACCTTGGCGCCGGGCAGGTTCTGCTTGATCCAGCGCGTGGCTTCGATGAAGTCCACGGCGTAGTTGTCATGCTCCTCGATGCCGGTCGCGATGGCGAAGATGTTGGGGTCGAAGATGATGTCCTCGGGCGGGAAGTCCACCTCGTCGACGAGGAAGCGGTAGGCCCGCTCGCAGATCTCCGTCTTGCGCGCGAAGGTGTCGGCCTGGCCTTTCTCGTCGAAGGCCATCACGACCGCGGCCGCACCGAAGCGCCTCACCAGCTTGGCCTGGCGCTTGAACTCAGCCTCGCCTTCCTTCAGGCTGATGGAGTTGACGATGCCCTTGCCCTGGATGCACTTCAGGCCGGCCTCGATGACGCTCCATTTGGACGAGTCGATCATGATCGGCACGCGCGCAATCTCGGGCTCGCCGGCGATCAGGTTCAGGAAGCGCACCATGGCCGCCTGGCTGTCCAGCATGGCCTCGTCCATGTTGATGTCGATGACCTGGGCGCCGTTCTCGACCTGCTGGCGCGCCACGGCCAGCGCCTGCTCGAACTGGCCGGCCAGGATCATGCGGGCAAAGGCCTTGGAACCGGTGACGTTGGTGCGCTCGCCGATGTTGACGAACAGGCTGCCGGCGTCGATGGCGACGGGCTCGAGGCCGGAGAGTTTCAGTGCAGGCGGGGTGGTCATCGATGAGGCTCAGGCAGAGGATCGATGAGCGCCGTTTCAACAAATCCGAGCCTGGCAGGCAAGAAACCCGTCGCAGCGCTCCTCGGATGGCCGGGAATTCTACGCAGCCACCCCTTCGCCAACGCTCAAGATTGGCTTGCGCAAGCCGAAGGCCGTTGAGAATGCCTCAATCCATGGCCTCTGACCTCATCCCTCTACCGAGCCGCACGCTGCGGCTGGGCATGACCCTGCCCTACGACCTGTTCGACGCCAGCGGCAAGCTGCTGTTCGCGCGTGGCCAGGTGCTGCGCGACTCGCCGCTGGTGCGCAGCCTGGTCGACGGCGGCGCCTGGGTGAACTCATCGGACACGATGGAGTACCAGCGCGCGCTGGCCCATCGCCTGGACACCATGGTCATGCAGGACGTGCCGCTGTCCGACATCGTCAAGGCCGACGGCAGTTTCCGGCTCGACACCCTGGCGCCGACCAAGGTGGAACTCGGCCCGCGCGAGACCTGGTCCAACCTGCTGCTGCACACCCACAGCCTGCTGCGCGAGGCCGATCCGGTTGATTTCACCGCCCGGCTGGCCGCGCTGCGCGACACCGCATTGAAGCGCCTGCACGCCCACCCTGACGCGACCCTGATGCTGCTGATCTTCGAGAGCAGCCAGGAATTCGGCGACTACAGCGCCCGCCACGCGCTGCTGACGCTGCTGCTCTGCGACCTGGTCGCCCAGCAGATGCAACTGGCACCGGAACTGCGCAGCGCGCTGCAGGGCGCTGCGCTGACGATGAACTACGGCGCCGGCCCGGCCCATGACCGGCTGGCCAACCAGCTCGACGCCGCCACGCCCGCCCAGCGCCAGGCCCTGGCGGCCCACGGCGACCGCGCCGCGCAACGCCTGGCCCAGGTCGGCGTCGCCGATCCGGTCTGGCTGACTGCCGTACGCCTGCATCACGAAGCCGGCCCAGGCCCGCTGGCCGGCCGCAGCGATGGCGAGAGGCTGGCCCGGCTGTTGCGCCGCATCGACCTCTTCGGCGCGCGGCTGTCGCCCCGCCGCAGCCGCCAGGCCATGAGCGGTGCCGCGGCAGCGCGGGCCGTCTTCCTGGATGAATTCGGCCAGCCCGACGAAGCCGGCGCAGCGTTGATCAAGACCGTGGGTCTGTACCCGCCGGGCAGCATCGTGCGCCTCGCCAATGGGGAGGTGGGCATCGTGTTCAAGCGCGGCTTCAGCGCCAATGAGCCGCTGGTGGCCGCGCTGATCGGCAAGAGCGGCAGCCCACTGAGCAACCCCGTGCCGCGTGACACGCGGCTCCCCGCCCAGGCTATCTCGGCAAGCCTGGCACCTGCGGAATTCAAGCTGCGCGTGAATCTTGAGGCCCTGCTGAAACTCTAAGCGGCGGTTGATTTCGCCCGGCAAGAGCGGCCCGCGGGCCGCTCTTTGCATTCCGCCGCTTGCGTTCGCCGGATTGTGCATATATTCTGTGTATACACATTATGCACAGCAACCTCTTCATCTCGCAGACCGATGCGAGGCCGATGTACCTGCAGATCGTCGAGCAGATCCGCCAGCGCGTGGCCGCCGGGGACTGGCCGGCGGGGCAGGAACTGCCGTCCATCCGCGCGCTGGCGGCGGACCTGCGGGTCAGTGTCATCACCGTCAAGCGTGCCTACCTGGACCTGGAATCCGAGGGCGTCATCGTCACCCGCCATGGCAAGGGTTCCTTCGTGGCCGATGCGCAAGGGCTGGCCAAGGACATGCGCTTGGCCCAGCTCGACACCCACCTCGCCGCGGCCGGCGAGATTGCCAGGTCGCTGGCCATGCCCGAGCCCGAATTGATCGACCGACTGCGCAGCGCGCTGAACAACCAGGAGCCCGAAGCATGAGCGCCAAGGCAATAGAGATGACCGGCGTGCGCAAGGCGTTCCGCTTCTTCACGCTGGAGAACGTGTCCCTCGACCTCGAACAGGGCCAGATCATGGGTCTCGTCGGCCCGAACGGCGCCGGCAAGAGCACCACCATCCGGCTGCTGATGGGCCTGCTGACGCCCGACGCCGGCAGCATCCGACTGCTCGGCCATGACATGCCAAGCCAGCAGGCCGCCGCCAAGGCCGACGTCGGTTTCGTCAGCGACGACATGAAGCTGCTGCCGCAGGCCACACTCGCCTGGCATATGGACTTCGTCGCGTCCCTCTACCCCGGCTGGGACGCAACCTACGCCGCCACGCTGTTGAAGCGCTTCGGCCTGCATGGGGGGCAGATGGCCAAGAGCCTGTCCACGGGCGAGCAGGCCAAGGCCCTGCTGCTGCTGGCGCTCGCGCGGCGCCCACGCCTGCTGGTGCTGGACGAGCCCACGTCGGGCATGGACCCGGTGGCCCGCCAGGAGCTGCTGACCGAGTTCATGGACGTGCTGCGCGACGACAGCCGCTCCATCCTGTTCTCGTCGCACAACACGGTGGATGTGGAGCGCATCTCCGACCGCATCACCTTCATCGACCGTGGCCGCGTCGTCGCGTCGAACAACAAGGAGGACTTCCTCGAGCGTTGGCGCACGCTGCGCCTGCGGCTCCCGCACGGGATTCCTGATTGGCGGCTGCCGGAGATCGTCCACCGCGACGCGGACGGCCCCAACGTCACCTTGACGGTCGACGGCTTCAGCGACGACTTCCTCGCCCGCCTCGGCGAGCCTGTGCAGGAGGTGCACCGCATGAGCCTGGAAGAAGTCTTCGTCGCCACCGTCATGCACAGCCGGCAAGCGCTGGAGGCACGGCCATGAACCTGCTTACCCGCAAGCTCGTCGCCAAGGAGCTGTACCTCTACCGCTGGCTGCTGGTCGGCGCCACCGCTGCCGGCTTTGCCGGGCTGCTGACCGCGGCCAGCGGCGAGGTGGGCTTCAACGTCGGCTTCATCGTCTGGCTGACGGCGATCATTGCGTTGGGCGTCATGCTGGCGCTGTTCGGAGTCGCCTCCGAGCGCAAGGACCGTTCGCTGCTGTTCGTGCTGAGCCTGCCGCTGTCGCCAGGCGACTATGTGCGCGCCAAGCTGCTGGGCCTGCTCGTGTGCTTCCTGCTGCCCTGGGCGCTGCTGAGCGCAGGCGCGCTGGCGTTGATCCTGGTCATGCCGGGCATCGCCGACGGGCTGCTGCCCTACGCCGTGCTGCTGTGCGTCTTCCTGCTGCTGAACTTCGCGCTGGTGCTGTGCGCCGCGCTGAACATCAGCTCCGAGGCGGGCATGGGCGGCGTCATCATCCTCACGAACATGTCGGTCTCGCTCTTCATGATGGGCGTCGGCCGCATTCCCGCGATGGGGCAGCACATGCAGGGCGCCTCCCCCGTCTGGAACGCCACGTTCTGGCAGCTCGTCGCCGCCGAACTGGCCCTGACCCTCCTCGCCCTGTCCCTGCCCCTGTTCAGCGCCGCACGTCGGCGCGACTTCCTCTAGGGAAACACCATGACTTCACAACCCAACGGCGAGAGGCTGCACGCCCTCGACGCAGTGCGGAGCTTTGCCCTTTTGTTGGGCGTGGCCTTTCACGCCAGCATGTCCTTCATCCCCGGCATTCCCAAGGGGCTATGGGCCATGAGCGACAACTCGCCCAGTGCCTTCCTGGGCGACGCGGCCTTCGTCGCGCACAGCTTTCGCATGACGCTGTTCTTCTTCATCGCCGGCTACTTCGCGCGGCTGCAGCACCAGAAGCTGGGCACCGCCGGCTTCTGGCTCAACCGCGGCAAGCGCATCGCCGTGCCGCTGGTCGTCGGCTGGCCACTGATGTTCGTCGCCATCATCTTCGTGTGGGGAGCGGGCATGCAGAAGGTGTTCAACGGCGCGCCGCCGGCCCCTCCGGAAATGCCCAAGACCTTTGGCGCGCTGCCGCTGTTCCATCTGTGGTTCCTCTACCAGCTGTTGTGGCTGTATGCCGGCGCCCTGCTGCTGCGCAGTGCCATCGCGGCGCTGGACCGGGGCCAGGTGCTGCGCGGCTGGGTGGACCGCGTCACGACCGCTGCGCTGCGCTGGCCGGCCGGTGCGCTGCTGCTGGGCCTGCCACTCGCGGGCTGCCTGCTGTCCCTGCAGATGTGGATACCCGCGGTCGGCATCCCCACGCCCGACCAGTCGCTGATCCCGCAACTGTCCGCCACCGTCGGCTTCGGCACGGCCTTCATATTCGGCTGGCTGGTGCATCGCGCGCCGGGTGCGCTGGCGGCGCTGGGCGCAGGTTGGCTGCTGCATCTGGCGCTGGCCATCGCTTCCTCGGCCGTCTGCCTCTACATCCTGAAAACCCAGCCGCCGTTCGGCATGCCCGATACGCCGAAGCTGGTCTTCGCGCTGTCCTTCGTTGCATCGGCCTGGTCGTGGACCTTCGCCATCACGGGCCTCGCGCTGCGTTTCCTGTCCGGCCACAGCCCGGCCCTGCGCTACGTGGCCGATGCGTCCTACTGGATCTACCTCGTCCACCTGCCGTTGGTGTGCGCCTTGCAAGTCTGGGTGGGCGACTGGCCGTTGCACTGGGGCGCGAAGTACCCGCTCGTCCTGCTGGGCAGCCTCGCCGTGCTGCTGCTGAGCTATCACTGGTTGGTGCGCTCGACGGTCATTGGCAAAGTGCTCAATGGTCGCGCCTATCCGCGTCATGCAGTGGTGGAACCCGTCGAAGAACCGATGACCGATGACGTCGTCGCCTCGCTGTGCGGCGTGTCCAAGCGCTACGGCAAGTTGGAGGCACTCAGCAGCGTCGACCTGCAGCTCAGGCGCGGCGAGCTGCTCGCACTGCTCGGCCCCAACGGCGCCGGCAAGTCCACCGCCATCTCGCTGTGGCTGGGCCTGCACGACGCCGACGCCGGCATCGTGCGCCTGCTCGGCGGCTCGCCGCAGGAGATTGCGCGGCGCCAGGGGCTGGGCGTCATGATGCAGGACGTCGAGCTTCCCAAGGACCTCAAGGTGCACGAGCTGGTCGCGCTTTCGGCCAGCTACTACCAGCAGCCGCTGGGCGTGAAAGAGGCTCTGGAACGCGGCGGCATCACGGCCTTGGCCAACTGGCCCTACGGCAAGCTCTCCGGCGGCCAGAAGCGCCAGGTGCAGTTCGCCATCGCCGTCTGCGGGCGCCCTCGGGTGCTGTTCCTGGACGAGCCCACCGTCGGTCTCGATATCCAGGCCCGCGAGCTGATGTGGGCCAACATCCGCGCGCTGCTGCAAGAAGGCTGCTCCATCCTGCTGACGACGCACTACCTGGAAGAAGCCGAGGCGCTGGCGACCCGCGTGGCCGTGCTGGGCAAGGGGCGCGTCATCGCCTCGGGCAGCGTGGCCGAGATGCGTGCGCTGGTGTCGCGCCGCCACATCCGCTGCGAGACATCGCTGGTGCCAGGCGACGTGCGCCAGTGGCCCGGCGTGGTGGATGTGAGCTGCGACCACGACCAGCTCGCCATCGTCGCCACCGATGCCGAAAGCGTCGTACGCCGCCTGCTCACCGCCGATCCTCAGCTGTCGCGCCTGGAAGTGAAACAGGCCGGGCTCAATGAGGCATTCAACGAACTGACCCGGGAGGCCGCATGACCACCTTGACCTATCGCCTGGACCGCGCGCCGACCCCGCGCCGGGCCTCACCCTATGTCGTCGAGATGCGCCTCGAACTGCTGCGCCTGCTGCGCGCTCCGGCCTTTGCGCTGCCGATGTTCGTGCTGCCGGTGGCGCTCTACCTGCTGTTCGCCTTCGCGGTGGCCGGCGAGCAGACCGCCAAGGACCCCGACGCCGCGCGCTTCATGTTCGCCGGCTTCTCGCTGATGGCCGTGACCATGGCCGCCGTGTTCGCCACCTGCCCGTCCATCGCGATGGAGCGCGAGCTGGGCCTGCTGACCCTCAAGCGCGCCCAACCTGCGCCGCCCGGCGCCTGGCTCACCGCCAAGATCATTGCCGGCGTCGTGACGGGCGTGATCGCCTACCTGCCCATCCTCGTCGTCACCGCCGCCAGCGGCCAGGCCATGTTGAGCGCCGGCCAGCTTGCCGCCATGAGTGCCGTGCTGATCGCCGGCGCCATCCCGTTCTGCGCGATGGGGCTGATGGTGGGCGTGCTGGCCAGCGGCTCGGCCGCGCCGGCCTATGCCCACCTGCTCTACCTGCCGGGGCTTTACCTGTCGGGCGTGTTCTTTCCGCTGCCCAAGTCGATGTACTTCCAGGCCCCGTGGTGGCCGCAGTTCCATCTGAACCAGCTCGTGTTCGCCGCTGGTGGGGTGGACAAGTTCCGCTACATCGGGCCGGAGATGGCGTTCGCCGTGCTGCTGGGGTTCACGGTGCTGTGCAGCGGTATCGCCATGGTTCGCCTGAAGCGGCGCGGCTGACAAACACAAGGGCGGCCCGAAAGCCGCCCTTGTCCATCAGCCCGCAGGCCGCTCAGCGCTTGACCGAGCCATTGGCCGTGCCGTCCACTGCCAGCGACTGGTCGGTGCGCGAGGCCTTGGCCGAGGCGCCGCCCGCAGCCTGGGTCTGGCGGCCGGTGGCTTGGCCGCTCGCATTGCCGCTGACTTCCTTCTTGCTGGCGCTGCCCGCGGCGGCACCCCCCAGCGTCAGCGGCGAGGCGGCGGCGGGCGTGGTGGAGGCCGTGGGCGCGGCCGGCGTCGTGGCCGTCGGCGTGGCCGGCGTGGCCGGGTTGGCCGGCGTCGTCGCGGCCGGCGTATCGCCACGGCTCAGCGCACCATTCAGCATGCCGCTGCCCTGGCCGGCCAGGCTGCCGCTGACGCCGCCCGCCGTGCCGTTGAGCGCACCGCTGACGCTGCCATCGGCGCTGCCGGATGCAGTGCCGGCAGCATTGCCCAGCGAGTCCTTGGCGCCATCGCCGGCGGCCTTCAGCTCACCCACCTTGTCGGTCGCGGTGGACTTCACCTCGCCGACCTTGGCCGTCGCCGTGTCCTTGACGCCGCCGACGGCGCCCTTGGTCTTGTCCAGCGTGCCCTTGACGAGGGAACCGTCCGCCGAGCCGCTGGCATTGCCGTTCGCGCGGCCACCGACATCGAGCTGGCGGGGCGATAGCGCGCCATTCAGGCCGCCGGTCAAGCCGCCGGTGAGACCGCCACCACCGCCGAGCAGGCCGGCGTGAGCGTTGGAAGCCAGCAGGCCGGCTGCAACAGCGGCGATGCTCAGCGTGGTGCGAAGAACTTGGGTGCGACGGGTTGCAAACATGATGGATCTCCGGGTGGTTGTTGCGGAAGAGCCAGCCATTCCGGCCCTTTCACTGATCACAACGACCACCGCCCAGACATCCTTCCGCGCCCAGATGCAACCTTGTGTTTCAGCGCGCCTGGCGCGCCTGCAACTGCTCGGGCACCACCCGCAGGTCCTCGCCCACGAGGCCGCGGCCATAGACCGGATCGCGCCCGGGCGCGCCCAGGTCGATGGCTGAGGCGGCCAGGCGCTCCAGCACTGCCGCAGCGGCCACCGGGTCGGGTTCGCGCAGTTCCGCAGCAAGCAGGCCCGCCACCAGCGGTGCCGCGAACGAGGTGCCGCGCGCGATGCCATAGCCGCCTCCGCTGCGGGCCACGGCGACATCGGCGCCCGGCGCCGTCAGCAGCACCTGTGGCCCCTGCGCCGCCTCGGGCAGCACGCGGCGCGATGGGTTGACGCCGGTCACGCCGACGACGCCGGCATAGGAAGCCGGGAACAGCGGCGGCGCGGCCGGGCCGTCGTTGCCGACCGCCGCGACCAGCAGATGCCCGCGCTTGACCAGGGCCGCGACGCCCTGCTCCAGCAGCCGGTTCGGTGGGCCGACCAGGCTCAGGTTGATGACGGCGACACGCTCGCGCGCCATCCAGGCCAGCGCGCGCACGACCTCCTCGGCCGAGCCGCCGTCGGGCTTGTCGCAGTACACGTCGGCAGCAAACAGCTCGGCCTTGGGTGAAGCGCCCGCAAAGCCGCGGTCGCGGCCGACGAGCAGGGAGGCGATGGCCGTGCCATGTTCGCTCGCCACCACGCTGCCAGCGCAGCCGAAGCTGCCGCCGGCCGCATGGCGCAGGGCGGTGTGACGGCGGTCCACGCCACCATCGATGAGGCCCACCCGCACCGGGCCGCGCGGTCTGGCCGGGGCGACAGCAGCACCGGGCACGAGCTCCCCGCTGCGCGAATACAGATGGTTGAAGTCGGCCTGCAGATCGGGCTGGGCGGCGCGCAGCTTGTCCAGCGCCTCGGCCGTGCCCAGGCTCGCGGGCACACTCAGCACGACCTCGCGAAGTTCCAGCTCGGGCCAGGCCTCCTCGCGCAGCTTGATGAGGCCCAGGGCCGCCGCTGCGGCCAAGGCGGCATCGCTGGGCGAGAGCAGCACGAGTTCGCGGCGGCGCATCAGCTCGCCGCGCGGGTCGGCCTCGACGACGTCCGAATGGCGCTGCAGCAGGTCGCGCACCGTCGTCGCGCGCAGGTCCACCAGCTGCGTGGTCGACGACAGCAGCTCGGGCAGGGGTTGCACGACGCGGTCCACGACACGGTCCACCACACCGGGCAGGCGCGACACGCCCGGCAGTTGCGGCAGGCGCAGTTGGGCCTGGGCCGGCACGGCCAGGGCGGCGAGGGTCAGAGCGAGAAGAGGTTTCATGGCGTCGCAACAGCTTTTGTGAGGATAACGAGCGAGGGAGGGAACAAAATCCATGCCTCGTCCGTTGTCCCTGTATCGATGCCCGAGAACCTTTCCGAACTTCGCCAGGAAATTGCTGCCCTGCTGCCGCGGCTGCGCCGTTTCGGCCGCACGCTGGCCCACTCCCGCGAAGACGCCGACGACCTTGTGCAGGTCGCCATCGAGAAGGCGCTGAACCGCACCGACCAGTGGACGCCTGGAACGCGTCTGGACAGCTGGATGTTTCGCATCATGCAGAACGCGTGGATCGATGAACTGAGGGCCCGTGAACGGCGCGGCCAGACTTTCCTGCCCGAGGAGGAAGGCGAGCACGTCGGCGACGGCGCCATGACGGGCGCGCCGCTGGACGCCATCCTCGTGCGCAAGGCCGTAGCCAAGTTGAGCGACGAGCACCGCACGGTGGTCGGCCTGGTGCTGGTCGAGGGCTTGAGCTATCAGGAAGCCGCCGAGACGCTGGGCGTGCCGGTCGGCACCGTGACGAGCCGCGTCGCCCGCGCCCGCGAGGCGCTGCAGGAACTGCTGGGAGAGTGGCCATGAACATGAACGAGGATCAACTGAAAGCCGAGCGCCGCCGCCTGGCCGCCGCCTTTGACGGCGTGCTGAAGGAGCCTGTGCCGGAGCGGCTCAAGGCCCTGCTGGCCGAGCCGGCCGCGCAGGTCGTGGACCTCGGCACCGTGCGCGCCCAGCGGCGTGCCATGTCCAGCTGGGCCGCCTGGGGCGGCATGGCCGCAACGCTGCTGCTGGGCACGCTGATCGGCACCCGCCTGACGCCACCGGGCGCGACCGATGAAAACCGCCTTGTCGCCACCGGCGCCATCGCCCAGGCGCTGGACCGCCAGCTCGCCAGCGCACCAGGCGGCGCAGTGGCCGTGCAGGTCAGCTTCAAGGCCAGGGACGGCCGCTACTGCCGCAGCTTCACGACCACCGCCTCGGCCGGCCTGGCCTGCCGCGACGGCGACGGCGCCTGGGCCTTGCAGCAGGTCGCGGCCGTGGCGCCCACGCCCGGCACCGGCATGCGCCAGGCCGCCACCGCCCTGCCACCCGCCGTGCTGGGTGCGATGGACGGGCTCATCGCCGGCGAAGCCCTCAACGCCGAGCAGGAGCGCACCGCGCGCGACGCCGGCTGGCACTGAAAGCACCGCGGCTGGGCTAGCATGGGGCAGCCGGGGAGGGCAAACCACATACCAACCCCTGACTTTGCCTTCGCATGCCCTGGCGAATCTCTGCAAGCCTGCTGCGCTTCAAGCGCTACCTGATCCTCGGCAACCTCGTCATCCTGGCGATGGTTGTCCTGGTCGCGCTGCGGGTCGCCTATGCCAGCCAGCAGACCCATGAGGCGCAGGCGCGCCAAACGGCGGCCAATCTGGCGCACACGCTGGGGCAGAACGTCAGCGCGGGCTTCAGGCTGGTGGACAACAGCCTGCAGTCCTTGCTGAAGCGGCTGGATGAGCTGCCGGCCAAGGGGGCGGACCTTCGCGAGATCGCGCGCATTGCCGAGGAGCAGCGGGCCCTGGTGCCCACCATCGATGCGCTGCGCGTGACCGACGCCAACGGCCTGGTGCTCAACCCCGGCGACAGGCCGGCCGTGTCCATGGCCGACCGCGACTATTTCCGCGCGGCGCAGGCCGACCCGACGCGCACGGCCGTTTCCGAGCCCCAGCGCGGGCGCATCATTGGTGGCTGGGGCCTGGTCCTGGCACGCGCCCGCACGGCCGCGGATGGCCGCTTCCTGGGCGTGGTCTACGCCAGCATCAAGACGGAGCATTTCCGGGACGATTTCAAGCGTGCCAGCATCGGCGCCCAGGGGGCCGTGACGCTGCGCTCCAGCTCGCTGCAGCTGATCGCGCGGTATTCACCACTGGACGCCAACCCCGAGGCCGGCACCGGCACAACCCGGGTGTCCGAACAGCTGCGCGCGGCACTGGCCGCAAACCCGAAGCAGGGCAGCTTTGTCACGCGCACGGCGCTGGATGGCGTGGAACGCGCCACCGCCTACGAGGCCGTGCCCGACTACCCGATGCTGATGCTGGCGGGCCTGGCCACCGAGGACTTCTACGCCGGCTGGCGCCGGGAGGTCGGCGTGCTGGCCGCGCTGCTGTTGTTGCTGGAGGCGGTGCTGGTCGCGTTCTCGGTCTTCATCTACCGCGCCCAGGCCCGGCAGGTGCAGGAGCGCAGCCGCGTCGAGCTGCTGGCCGCCGAGCGCGGCGCGCTGCTGGACAACGAGCTGGTGGCGATGGTCAGGCTGCACGGCCGCAGCGAGGTCTGGCACAACGCCGCCCTGGACCGGCTGTTCGGCTACGAGCCTGGGGAGCTGAGCGGCCAGTCCTCGCGGTTGCTCTATCTCGACGATGAGTCCTACGCCGAGGTCGGCCGTGCCTACCAGTGCCTGGAGACGCCGCAACGCTACCGCACGCAGCTGCGCATGCGGCGCAAGGACGGCAGCCCGGTCTGGATCGACCTGAGCGGCACGGCCCTGCCGGACGGCGAGTCGCTGTGGCTGATGCTGGACATCACCGCCATCAAGCACAGCGAGGAGCAGGCCCGCCACCTGGCCTTCCACGACATGCTGACCGGCCTGCCCAACCGGCACCTGCTGTTCGAGCGGCTGGCCTTCCTGCTGCGCGACGCCGAACGCAACGACCGCTGGCTGGCGGTCTGCTATCTGGACCTGGACGGCTTCAAGGCCGTCAACGACGCCCAGGGCCATGACGCCGGCGACGCGCTGCTGCGCATCACCGCCGAGCGCCTGAGCGCCAGCGTGCGCGGCAACGACGTGGTGGCACGCATCGGCGGCGATGAGTTCGTGCTGGTGCTCAACCAGCTCAACGGGCTCTACGACGAAAGGCATGCGCTGAACCGGCTGCTGACCGCCTTCGAAGCGCCCGTCCTCCTGCCGGGCGGCGGCGAGGCCCGGGTGGGAATCAGCATCGGCGTGGCCATGTACCCGCGGCATGGGCGCGACGTCAACACCCTGATCACCTGCGCCGACCGGGCCATGCTGGCCGGCAAGCGCACCGGCAAGGGCCGGTGGGTCATGTATGAAGACGAGGACGGGTCGACAGGTTGAGCCGCGCGCGCAACTGCCGCACCCCGCTGGCCAGCAGGTCAGGGTTCGGGGATGCGGCTGATCTGCACGCTGACGATCTTCCAGGCGCCGCCGCGCTTCACGTAGATGTCGATGTAGCGGTAATGGCTCTTGAACGCCTGCCCCTGATAGCGGCCCGTCATGCGCGTGCGGCCGCTGAGCAGGGCCGTGTCGCCATAGGCGCGCACCTCGAAGTCCTCGACGGTGTAGGGGTCGATGACGAGGTCGGGCGAGACCAGCCCTTCGACAAAGCTGGCCTTGGTCTCGACATTGCCGCGGCCGTCGATCTGGCGGAAATCGTCGGCCATGTTGGCCTCGATGGCGGCGCGGTCCCGGCGGACGATGGCCTGGTCCCAGGCGTCCGACTGGGCCTTGAGCTGCGCGACCAGCTCGGCCGGCGGGGCGGCCTGGGCCAGGCCGGCCGCCAGCATCAACCCCATCAGCAGGCTGCGACGCTTCATCAGGCCACTTTCAGACTGCGCCAGATCAGCCCCGTGATCAGCTCGCGGGCACGGTCAAAGTCCTCTTCCTCCAACGCGGGCTTGCCCATGTAGAGGGCGAACTGCGGCCCCAGGTCGGCATAGGCCTGGGTGGACGACCAGATCAGGAACATCAGATGCGTGAAATCGACGCGCCGGATGCGGCCCTCGGCCGCCCAGCCCTCGAAACGCGCCACGTCGGCATGCAGCAGCGGCATGACCTGGGCCTTGAGCACGTCCTGGTAGCGCGGTGCGCCGGCCATGATCTCGCGCGTGAAAACGGCGTTGCCACTCGGCCGATCGCGGCTGAACCGTAGTTTTGCCGACACATAGGTCTGGATGGCGGCTTCGGGTTCGTCGGCCTCGGTGATGGCATTCATGTTGGCCATCCACTCGCCCATGACGCTGTCCAGCACGGCGCGGTAAAGCTCCTCCTTGCTGGGCCAGTGGTAGAGCAGGTTCTGGCGCGACAGATCGAGCACGGCAGCGATGCTGTCGAGGCTGACACCTTCGAATCCGTATCGGGCGAACTGGCGTTCGGCTTCAGCGAGGATGGCCTCCTGCTTGCGCAGGGTGGCGGCGCGCGGGGTGCGCGCGGCAGCGGTCACGGTCATGCCCGCATTCTGACGGCGCGCACCAAGCTGAAGCTGCGGGTTTTTACGCTTAGGTCAATTTTTACGGAGTAGTAATGTTTGGGTGTTTTCCACCCGGAGATTCCCGTGGACCTTGCCGATCTGAAATCCGGGCGCCTGACGCCCGATGACTACGCGCAGAATTTTGCCGACGCGCATCCGCCGCTGAACCGGACGCAGGCGCTGATCGAGGCGGAGCGCTGCTATTACTGCTATGACGCGCCCTGCCAGACGGCCTGCCCGACCGGCATCGACATCCCCAGCTTCATCCAGCGCGTGGCGCAGGACAACGTGCGCGGCGCGGCCGAGGCCATCCTGACGGCCAACCCGCTGGGCGGCATGTGCGCCCGCGTCTGCCCGACCGAGGTGCTGTGCGAGCAGGCCTGCGTGCGCAACACCAATGAGAGCAAGCCGGTGGAGATCGGCATGCTGCAGCGCTATGCGGTGGAGGGTCACTTCGCCAACCCCGGCGCCAAGCCGCTGTTCGAACGCGGCATGCCGACGGGCCGGCGCATCGCCGTCGTTGGCGCCGGGCCGGCCGGCCTGGCTGCGGCCCATGGCCTGGCGTGGCGCGGGCACGACGTCGTGCTGTTCGACGCAGCACCCAAGCTGGGCGGCCTGAACGAGTACGGCCTGGCCACGTACAAGGTGGCGGGCGGCTTTGCGCAAAAGGAGATTGACTGGCTGCTGTCCATCGGCGGCATCACGCCGAAGCTCAACTGTCGACTCGGCCGCGACATCACGCTCGACGGCCTGCTCTCCGAATACGACGCCGTCTTCCTGGGCCTGGGCCTGGCCGGCGTGAATGCGCTGGGCATTGCCGAGCCCCAGGTCACCGGCCTGCGCAACGCGGTCGACTTCATCGCCGAACTGCGCCAGAACGCGCCCGAGATCGTCACCGTGGGCCGCCGGGTCGTCGTCATCGGCGGCGGCATGACGGCGGTGGACGCCGCCGTGCAAAGCCGGCTGCTGGGCGCCGAACAGGTGACCATGGTCTACCGCCGCGGGCCGGACGGCCTGTCGGCCTCCACCCACGAACAGCATTGGGCACAGACCAACGGCGTGACCATCCGCTGCTGGGCACGTCCGCTGGGCGTCGAGGCCGACAGCGGCGCGTTGCGCGGCATGCGCTTTGCAGCGACGAAGCTGGAAGGCGGCAAGCTCGTCGACACCGGCGAGCAGTTCTTCATCGAGGCCGACATGGTGCTGCGCGCCATCGGCCAGACCTACCAGGCCGAAGCGGCCGGCGCTGCCATCGAGCTGGAAGGCGGGCGCATCAAGACCGATGCGGACGGGCAAACCAGCCTGGCCCGCGTCTGGGCCGGCGGCGATTGCCGCGCTGGTGGCCGGGACCTGACTGTCGAAGCCGTCGAACACGGCAAACGCGCCGCCGTCAGCATTGACCGCGCCCTGGGCCTGAACACCGCCCGCCACATGGACACGGAGGCCGCGAATGGCTGACCTGAGCACCGACTTTTTGGGCATCAAGAGCCCGAATCCCTTCTGGCTCGCGTCCGCACCGCCGACCGACAAGGAGGTCAACGTGCGCCGCGCCTTCGAGGCCGGCTGGGGCGGCGTGGTCTGGAAGACGCTGGGCGAGGACCCGCCGGTCGTCAACGTCAACGGCCCGCGTTACGCGACGCTGTGGAGCCAGGACCGCCGCGTCATCGGCTTCAACAACATCGAGCTGATCTCCGACCGGCCGCTGCAGATCAACCTGGACGAGATCAAGCGTGTGAAGCGCGACTTCCCCGACCGGGCCATGATCGTGTCGCTGATGGTGCCGGTGAACGAGGCGAGCTGGAAGGCGATCCTGGAGCGCGTGGCCGACACCGGCGCCGACGGCGTGGAGCTGAACTTCGGCTGCCCGCACGGCATGAGCGAGCGCGGCATGGGCTCGGCCGTAGGCCAGGTGCCGGAGTACATCCAGCAGGTGACAGAGTGGTGCAAGAAGCACACGAAGATGCCCGTCATCGTCAAGCTGACACCCAACATCACCGATGTGCGCTTCCCGGCGCGCGCCGCCCACGCCGGCGGCGCGGATGCGGTCAGCCTCATCAACACCATCAACTCGGTCATGGGCGTGGACCTGGACCGCATGACGATGAGCCCCGTCACCGACGGCCTGGGCTCGCACGGCGGCTACTGCGGCCAGGCCGTCAAGCCGATCGCGCTCAACATGGTGGCCGAGATCGCACGCGACCCGACCACGGCCGGCCTGCCCATCAGTGGCATTGGCGGCATCACCACCTGGCGCGACGCCGCCGAGTTCATCGCCATGGGCTGCGGCACGGTGCAGGTCTGCACCGCGGCCATGGTCTACGGCTTCAAGATCGTGCAGGACATGTGCTCGGGCCTGAACACCTTCATGGACGAGAAGGGCTACAAAAGCATTGCCGACTTCCAGGGCCGCGCGGTGCCGACCGTGAAGAACTGGAACCAGCTCAACCTGAACTATGTCGAGAAGGCGGTCATCGACCAGGACAGCTGCATCAAGTGCGGGCGCTGCCATGTCGTCTGCGAGGACACGTCGCACCAGGCCATCTTTGCCACCAAGAATGGCCAGCGCCATTTCGAGGTCAACGACGCGGAATGCGTCGGTTGCAATCTCTGCGTGTCGATCTGCCCGGTCCCTGGCACCATCTCGATGCGCGCGCTGCAGCCCGGCGAGACGGATGCGCGCACGGGTCGCGTCATCGACGGCAGCTATGCGAACTGGACCACGCACCCGAACAACCCGATGAGTGCCGGATGCACTTGAAGGAATCGAGATGAGTCCCTACGAAGTCGGTCATTGGATCAGCGGCGCCATCACGCGCGGCAGCGGCGAGCGCCAGCAGGACATCTACAACCCCGCCACCGGCGCGGTGCAGGGCAAGCTGCTGCTGGGCAGCGTGGCCGACCTGGACGCCGCGGTCGCGTCCGCTGCCAAGGCCGCCAAGGCCTGGGGCCAGACGCCGGCACTGGCCCGCTCCCGCGTGCTGTTCAAGTTCCTGTCCATCGTGCAGGACAAGCGCGAAGAACTGGCCGCCGCGCTGGTGCGCGAGCATGGCAAGACCATGCCGGATGCCTTGGGCGAAGTGGCCCGCGGCATCGAGAACATCGAGTTCGCGACGGCCATGCCGCAGCTGCTCAAAGGCGAGTACACCGAGCAGATCGCGCGCGGCCTGGACGCCTGGAGCGTGCGCCAGCCGCTGGGTGTCGTCGCCGGCATCACGCCGTTCAACTTCCCCGCCATGGTGCCCATGTGGATGTATCCGCTGGCCATCGGCTGCGGCAATGCCTTCATCTTGAAGCCCAGTGAGCGCGATCCGTCGGCGTCGCTCTTGATGGCGCAATGGCTGAAGGAAGCCGGCCTGCCCGACGGCGTGTTCAGCGTCGTGCAGGGTGACAAAACAATCGTCGACGCCATCCTCGCCCACCCCGGCATCGCCGCGGTCAGCTTCGTCGGCTCCACGCCGGTGGCCGAGCACATCTACAAGGTGGGCAGCTCGCACGGCAAGCGTGTGCAGGCGCTGGGCGGCGCGAAGAACCACATGGTGGTCATGCCCGACGCCGACCTGGAGCAGGCCGTCGATGCATTGATGGGCGCGGCTTACGGCTCGGCCGGCGAGCGCTGCATGGCGATCTCGGTGGCCGTGGCGGTGGGCGATGCGGCCGATGCGCTGGTGGCGGCGCTGGCACCCAAGGTGGCCGCGCTGAAGATCGGTGAAGGCCATGGCAGCGGCATCGAGATGGGGCC
The DNA here is from genome assembly GCF_054049335.1 of Roseateles sp. P5_E1. Classification (NCBI taxonomy): domain Bacteria; kingdom Pseudomonadati; phylum Pseudomonadota; class Betaproteobacteria; order Burkholderiales; family Sphaerotilaceae; genus Roseateles; species Roseateles sp. P5_E1. The sequence continues at coordinate 22,886 of NZ_JBFUMN010000014.1, read as the reverse complement.
GCTGATCACGCGGGCTTCACAGCAGCGCGTGGAGAAGCTGATCGGCGAAGGCGTGGCGGCCGGTGCGAAGGCCGTCGTTGATGGCCGTGGCCACCGCGTGGCCGGCTTCGAGGACGGCTTCTTCGTCGGTGGCACGCTGCTGGACGGTGTTTCGGCCGATATGAGCTGCTACACGGAAGAAATCTTCGGCCCCGTGCTGTGCGTCGTGCGCGTGCCCGACCTGGCTGCTGCCATTGCACTGATCGAAGCCAACGAGTACGCCAACGGCGTCGCCATCTTCACGCGTGACGGCCATGTGGCGCGCGAGTTCGTGCACCACATCCAGGTCGGCATGGTCGGCGTCAACGTGCCGCTGCCGGTGCCCATGGCCTTCAACAGCTTTGGCGGCTGGAAGCGCAGCCTGTTCGGCGACCACCATGCCTATGGCCCCGAGGCGGTGCGCTTCTATACCAAGCACAAGGCCGTCATGCAGCGCTGGCCGGATTCCCTGCCCAAGGGCCCGCAATTTGCTTTCCCGCAGAACACCTGAACTCGACGGAAGCTGACCATGAACGATCCGACGCTGAGCAATCCTGACCTGGTCCCGACCACGGCCGCCCAGCGAACCTGGCGCTGGTATCACTTCGCGGCGCTGTGGGTGGGCATGGTCATGTGCATCCCGGCGTACACGCTGGCGGCCAGCCTCATCGAGTCGGGCATGAGCTGGAGCCAGGCGGTCGGCACGGTCTTCCTGGGCAACCTCATCGTGCTGGTGCCCATGCTGCTGATCGGCCATGCCGGCGCCAAGTACGGCATCCCATATGCGGTGCTGGCGCGGGCCTCCTTCGGCACACAGGGCGCGCGCTTGCCGGCGCTGCTGCGGGCGCTGGTCGCCTGCGGCTGGTACGGCATCCAGACCTGGTTTGGCGGCCAGATGATCTACACGCTGGCCGGCGTGCTGATCGGGCATCCGCTCACGGGCGACCCGCTGCCGGGCCTGGGCATCAACGCTGCGCAGCTGGGCTGTTTCCTGCTGTTCTGGGCCCTGCAGTTCTGGTTTGTCGTGCACGGCATCGAAGCCATCCGCAAGCTCGAGACCTACACGGCGCCGATCAAGATCGTCATCTGCTTCGTGCTGCTGTGGTGGGCCTGGGACAAGGCCGGTGGCTTCGGCCCCATCCTCGACCAGCCGTCTGCGTTTGTTGAAGGCGGCAAGAAGGCGGGCCAGTTCTCCGCCGTGTTCTGGCCGTCGCTGACCGCCATGGTGGGCTTCTGGGCCACGCTGGCGCTGAACATCCCTGACTTCACCCGCTTCGCCAAGACCCAGCGCGACCAGCTCATTGGCCAGGCCATCGGCCTGCCGCTGCCGATGGGCCTGCTCGCGGCGCTCGCCGTGTTCGTCACGTCGGCCACCGTCGTCATCTACGGCAAGGCGCTTTGGGACCCCGTGGACGTGGCCAGCCGCATGACCGGTGCCGCGGTGCTGATCGCCTTGCTGGTGCTGCTGATCGATACCGTCAGCGTCAACCTCGCCGCCAACCTGGTCGGCCCGGCCTACGACTTCTCGGCATTGGCGCCGGGGCGCATCAGCTACAAGACCGGCGGCATGCTCACGGCGGGCATCGCCATCGCCATGATGCCGTGGAAGATTCTTGAGTCCACGCAGGGCTATATCTTCACGTGGCTGATCGGCTACTCGGCGCTGCTGGGGCCGGTGGCCGGCATCCTCATCGTCGACTACTACGTGCTGCGCAAGACCGAACTGGCGGTGGACGAGCTCTACCGCGAAGGCGGCCGCTACAGCTATCGCGGTGGCTGGAACATCGCCGCCGTCATCGCCTTCGCCGTCGGCGTGGCGCCCAATATCCCGGGCTTCCTGAACGCCGCTTTCCCGGCGGCCTTCCCCGAGGTCGGTGCGGCCTTCAAGGCCATCTACACCTATGCGTGGTTTGCCGGCCTGGCGCTGGCCGCCATCGTCTATGGCGCCTTGATGGCCGGCAAGACCCAGCCCCAATCGCTCACAAGGAGCGCGACATGACTTCTTCTCTTTTGATCCGCGGCGCCGTCGTCGTCAATGCCGACGCCGAGTCCCGCACTGATGTGCTGTGCGTCGACGGCCGCATCGCCGCCATTGGCGAACGCGCCGCGCGCGAAGCACCGGCCGGCACCACGACGCTCGACGGCACCGGCCAGTACCTGCTGCCCGGCGGCATCGACCCGCACACGCATATGCAGCTGCCCTTCATGGGCACGGTGACGCAGGACGACTTCTTCACCGGCACCGCCGCTGGCCTGGCGGGCGGCACGACTTCCATCATCGACTTCGTCATCCCCAACCCGCAGCAGCCGCTGATGGACGCCTACCAGCAGTGGCGCGGCTGGGCCGAGAAGAGCGCTTCCGACTACGCCTTCCATGTCGCCGTGACGTGGTGGAGCGAGCAGGTCCACGCCGACATGGGCACGCTCGTGCGCGAGGAAGGCGTGAACAGCTTCAAGCACTTCATGGCCTACAAGAACGCCATCATGTGCGACGACGAGACGCTGGTGAACAGCTTCAAGCGTGCCCTCGAACTCGGCGCCATGCCGACCGTGCACGCCGAGAACGGCGAGCTGGTCTATCTGCTGCAGGCCGAGGTCGCCAAGATGGGCATCACCGGCCCCGAGGGCCACCCGATGTCGCGCCCGCCGATGGTGGAAGGCGAGGCCGCCAACCGCGCCATCGCGATTGCCGATGTGCTGGGCGTGCCCATCTACATCGTGCACGTGAGCTGCATCGAGAGCGCCGAGGCGATTGCGCGTGCGCGTGCGCGAGGCCAACGGGTCTACGGCGAGGTGCTGGCCGGCCATCTGCTGATCGACGACAGCGTCTATCGCGACCCGTCGTTCGAGAAGGCTGCCGCCTATGTGATGAGCCCGCCCTTCCGCCCCAAGATCCACCAGGAGTTCCTGTGGCGCGGCCTGCAGTCGGGCCAGCTGCACACGACGGCGACCGACCACTGCACCTTCTGCGCCGAACAGAAGGCCGCGGGCAAGGACAACTTCGCCAAGATCCCCAACGGCTGCGGCGGCGTGGAGGAACGCATGGCGGTGCTGTGGGATGCCGGCGTCAACTCGGGCCGCCTCACCCCCAGCGAGTTCGTCGCCATCACCTCCGCCAACGCGGCCAAGCTGTTCAACATGTACCCGCGCAAGGGCGTCATCGCCGAAGGATCGGACGCCGATCTCGTGCTGTGGGACCCGGCCGGCATCAAGACGTTGAGCGCCAAGACACAGTTCTCCAGGAACGACTTCAACATCTTCGAGGGCCGCACGGTGCGTGGCATCCCCAGCCACACCATCGCGCAGGGCCGCGTGGTGTTCGCTCGGGGCGAGCTGCGCGCCGAGCAAGGCAAGGGCCGCTACCTGAAGCGCCCGCCGTTCGGGCCGCAGTTCGACGCGGCGGCCAAGCGCGCTGCCGACCTGCAGCCCACCGCCGTGGCCCGATGAACACCCAAACCGTCATCCCGCAGCTGCGCATGACGGACGCGGCGCGAGCGCAAGCCTTCTATATCGATCAGCTCGGGTTCAGCATCGACTGGCAGCACCAGTTCGAGCCCGGCCTGCCCCTCTTCCTGCAGATCACGCGCGACGGCCAGACGATCTTCCTGAGCGGCCACGCCGGCGACTGCGCGCCCGGCGGCGCCGTCTACTTCTGGGTGCCCGACGCCGACGCGGTCTATGCCGCCTTCACGGCCAAGGGCGTGAAGCCCGTCAAGGCCATCGAAGACATGCCCTGGGGTGTGCGCGAGTTCCTGCTCGTCGACCCCGACCACAACAAGCTGCGCTTCGGCACGAAGCTCTAAGGATTCGTCATGGATACCGTCGTCACCCGCCCCGACATCACGAAGCTGCGCGTCAACGGCCAACGCCTCTGGGACTCGCTGATGGAACTGGCCCAGATCGGCGCCACCGAGAAAGGCGGCGTCTGCCGCCTGACACTGACCGACCTCGACAAGCAGGGCCGCGACCTCGTCACGCGCTGGGCGCGCGAAGCCGGCATGACGGTCACCATCGACCAGATCGGCAACGGCTTCATGCGACGCGCGGGCCGCAACAACAGCCTGCCGCCCATCATGACCGGCAGCCACATCGACACCCAGCCCACGGGCGGCAAGTTCGACGGCAACTACGGCGTGCTGGCCGGCATCGAGGTCGTGCGCACGCTCAACGACCACGGCATCGAGACCGAGGCGCCCATCGAGGTGGCCTTCTGGACCAACGAGGAAGGCTCGCGGTTCGTGCCCGTCATGATGGGTTCGGGCGTCTTCGCCAAGGCCTTCACGCTCGAGCATGCCTACGCGGCGACGGACACCGAGGGCAAGACCGTCAAGGGCGAGTTGGAGCGCATCGGCTACATCGGCGATCAAATCCCCGGCGACCACCCCATCGGCGCCTACTTCGAGACCCACATCGAGCAGGGCCCGGTGCTGGAGGACCACGACAAGACCATCGGCGTCGTCACCGGCGTGCTGGGCATCCGCTGGTATGACTGCGTCGTCACCGGCATGGAGGCCCACGCCGGCCCAACGCCCATGGCCCTGCGCAAGGACGCGCTGCAGGTGGCCACCAAGCTGATGCAGGAGGTCGTCGCTTGCGCCCACCGACACCCGCCGCACGGCCGCGGCACGGTAGGCATGGTGCAGGTCCACCCCAACAGCCGCAACGTCATCCCCGGCCGCGTCAAGTTCAGCATCGACCTGCGCAACGCGACCGATGCGCTGTGCGAAGCGATGGACGCCGACATCCGCGCGGTAGCCGCCAAGCTCAGCGCCGAGAGCGGCCTGCCCATCGAGATCACGCCCGTCAGCGCCTACCCCGCCCAACCCTTCCACGCCGACTGCATCGCCGCCGTGCAGAAGGCCGCCGATGCGCTGGGCTACAGCAATATGCGCGCCGTCTCCGGCGCCGGCCACGACGCCGTCTACATGGCCCGCCTGGCCCCGGCCGGCATGATCTTCATCCCCTGCAAGGACGGCATCAGCCACAACGAGATCGAGGACGCCAAGCCGGCGCACATCGAGGCGGGGTGCAATGTGTTGCTTCAGGCGATGCTTGAGCGCGCTCAGGTTGCCGGGTAGCTTGTTCGGTAGGTTGGCGGTGAGCACAGCGAACCCCAACGCCCGTGACATGCTCAGGCGCCTGATTTGGAGAGTCCGAGGGCGCTGGGGTTCATTTCATGAACTCCAGCTTACGAGGCTAAATTCCGCATGAAAGCTCCAACAAGAAAACGCGTAGTCCTAGCCCCAGAGCTTCTTCGTGCCGACATGCAAGCGCTGCTCGACGTGCTGAACGATGAGAAAGACTTTGCCATCGTCATCATCGCTACGGGGTACCTGGATGCGTGCCTTGGGTCGTTACTCCGAAGTTCTCTTCTTAGAAGCGGCGTCACCGACCAACTTCTCGACCCTGGCCGTGGGGCACTGGGCTCACTGACTGTACGAGCTGACTTGGCTTACTCCATGAGTCTCATTCCGAAAGCGATGTACCAAGACTTGATTCAGCTTGCCCAGGTTCGGAATATGTTCGCGCATCACCACATCGCACTTTCGTTCGCCGACCTTGATATCCAGAAGGCCTGCTCAAGCCTGAACTACATGTCTACTCTCAAGAATGGAGATTTGGACGAACTGCTATTTCATGCTGGTCGACCATTGCCGCCACCGAAGGAGCGATTCAAGTTCACCGCTTTGTTCATTCTGGACTTCCTACTTCGTGCAGCCGAAACCAACGTCAGGCTCCAAACCGCTGGGGCCGAAGAGCCCGACGGCCTACGGGTGCAGGCCGCCGTCCCCACCGCCAAAGCGAGCGACCTCGCCGGCATGGTCACGGCCCCTTCACGGGGTAAGCAGCGCAAACAGCCGAATTTCGATCCAGCCTCGCTGACAGCAAAAACCCGTCGCTGAAGCGTGATGAAGCGCGGACGTGATCCGCGTGCTGCGCGCTCTCGCAGGCATGCCAAACGTGCACCTGGAAGGCCGTGACGAGATGCTCACGGCGCTTGAGGCCTGTGAATCGCGCAAACTCGATTTCGCCGACGCGTTGCACGTTGCTCGCAGCGGAAGATGCACGGGCTTCGTGACGTTCGACAAGGCGCTGGCCAGGCGAGCTGCGAAAGCGGCACTTACGGTGCCTGTGGAACTGGCCTGAATCAGGCCCGCCGCACCCACCAGCCCTGCACCACCGCCCACGCCACCTCCGGCACGATGAACAGCAGCAGCACCGGCGCCCCGGACTGCATCCAGGCCCACGCCATCCAAACGCCGAACAGTACCCGCGCCGCCGCGTCATAGCGGCCGAACTGCTGCGTCGGACCGCGCAGCCGCAGTACCGCCCAGACCATCACGACGCTGCCCATCAGCACCGCGAACAGCGTCTGCATCGGGTCGAAAGGCGGCAGCGGCTGGCCGCCCAGGGCTTGGTTGATGGCGCTCAGCTGCGCCCGGTTCAGCTCGAAGGTCCAGGGCGTCGCAAAGGGCGCGGTGACGATGAGGTCGTAGAGTGCGCTGAACCAGACGACGCGCAGGAAACTGGAGTTGCTGAAAGCAGGCATGGAGAGGCACGAAACAGGGACGTGCGCATGCTCGACCTTGGACCACACTCCAAGGTCAAGCCATTTCGGATGCCCCATGCTCATCGGCACCCTCTCCACACTGACCGGCCTGAGCCGCGACAGCCTGCGCTTCTACGAGAAGCGCGGGCTGCTGCAGGCGCGCCGCGCTGACAACGGCTACCGCGACTACCCCGAGGAGACCGTGCAATGGCTGGGCTATGTGCGCACGGCCCAGCAGCTGGGCTTCACGCTGACCGAGATCGCGGCCGACATGCCCTTGCTCGCCCAGGGTGAAGAGGCCGGCCCGGCGCTGCGGGCGGCGCTGGCGCGCAAACTGGCAGACATCGACGCGCGCATTGCGGCGTTGCAGGGGCTGAGGGCCGAGCTGTCCATGCGGTTGGCCGAGACTCCCGAGACAGGCGCGAGCTGCCCGCTGCGACCTACCGCCTGACCGATCAAGCCACCGCGCTTCTCACGGCCTCGCGCACCAGGCCGTCGAGCTTGCCGGTGATCTGCGTGAACTCTCCCGACACGACCGCGAACTCGCGGCCCGAGGTGCCCGCCCGCGCCGCGACGACCTGGGCGTTGAAGGACACGATGCGCGCATGCCTGGCGATGAGCTCGATGTCGCCCATGACGGCCGTCAGCTGTTTCTTGGCCGAGGCGGCCTGCTGGCGGGCGAGGTCTTCGTAGATCTGGGTCAACCGGTTCAGCGTGGCGAGCAACGGCGTCGCGGCCTCGACGAGTTCCTCAAGCAGGGCCGGTGCGCTGTGTGCGTTGGCCGAGATGGCCTCGATGGCGCGCCGGGCCAGTTCGATGAAGCCGACGATGCGCTCGTTGGCGCGGTCAGGGCCGAAATAGGCCTGTTTCAGCTCGCCGCCCAGCGCGTCGGGTGACAGCTCACCCTGCAGCAGCGTCCCATGTGCGTCGCTGAAGGTGGTCAGTGCGTCGCGGGCAATGGTCAGTGCGCCGTCGCGGCCCTGCGAGGCGAGCACTGCATAGAGCACGACGCGCTGCGACGTGAAGCGGCGGCGGCCCGACAGGTTGATGGTCTTGCCGAACAGCTCGCCCGCGGTCTGCTTGGGTGCAGCAGACGCCCGCTTTGGTGCATCGGTAAGCGCACGCGTGTGGTGCAACATGAAGGACTCCGTGAACTGGTTCTCGACCGACGCCTCGTACAGCGGGCGTGCCGGTCATGTGACCTCGGGTTTGCACGGAGCGTGCCAGCGCCAGGGACGGACGCCCTTCAGCGGGGCAAGCCACGTTGCAAACGCTGCGTCGCCAGTGCCAAGGTCTCGCCTCGCTTCGCAAAGCAGAACCGCACATGCCCGCGCTCCTGCGGCTGCTGGTAGAAGACCGACAGCGGGATGGCAGCGACGCCGACCTCGGTGGTCAGCCATTTGGCGAAGTCCAGCTCGGGCCGATCCGACACCGCGCTGTAGTCCACCGTCTGGAAGTAGGTGCCCTCGCAGGGCAGCAGCTTCAGCGGCGTGGCTTCCAACGCGGCGCGGAAGCCATCGCGCTTGGCTTGATAGAAGTCGCTCAGGCCTTGCCAGGGGGCCGGGTTGGCGAGGTAGGCCGCGATGGCGTGCTGCGTCGGCGTGTGGACCGTGAACACCGTGTACTGGTGCAGGCGCCGGAAGGCCGCACTCAACGCTGGCGGCGCGGCGACGAAGCCGACCTTCCAGCCCGTTACGTGAAAAGTCTTGCCAAAGCTGCTGACGAGGAAGCTGCGCTCGCGCAGACCCGGGTAACGCGCCACGCTCTCATGCGGCGCACCGTCGAACACCATGTGCTCGTAGACCTCGTCGCTGACGATGAAGAGGTCGTGCGCTTCGGCGATGCGCTCCAGCTCGCGCAGGTCCTCGGCGGTCGCGATGCGGCCACTGGGGTTGTGCGGTGTGTTGATCACCAGCGCCCGCGTGCGCGGCGTGATGGCGGCGCGTACCGCCGTCCAGTCGATGCGGTAGTCCAGAGTCATCGGCACGCCGACGGGCACCGCGCCGGCCAGGCGGATGGCCGGGTCGTAGCTGTCGTAGGCTGGCTCGATGATGATGACCTCATCACCTGCGCCAACGCAGCTGTGCAACGCCGTGATCAGGCCTTGCGTGCCGCCAGCCGTGATCGTGATGTCGCGGTCCGCGTCGTAGGCCGAGCCGTAGAGCGCATTCAGCTTGGCGGCCACGGCCTGGCGCAGCGCCGGCACGCCGGTCATCGGCGGGTACTGGTTGTGGCCGGCGGCCATCGCTTCGGTGACGGCCTGCATGAGCGCCGGGTCGGCATCGAAGTCCGGGAAGCCCTGGCCGAGGTTGACGGCGCCATGCTCGGCGGCCAGGGCCGACATGACGGTGAAGATGGTGGTGCCGGTGTTCGGCAACTTGGTGGGCAGGACGGGCATGGCGGCAATTCTGCCGGCGCCAGGTTTCAACGCACTGGCGGGCCCAGCAGACAACGCCGCGCCGCCAGCGCGATGGGCAACCCGAACACGAAGCAATGCGCCGCAATCGCCGCCGCGTCCAGCTTGGGCGGCCAGAACGGCGTATGCAGGGCTGACAGCGGCAGCACGACGTTGTTCATGCCGAAGTAGACGACAAAGCCGTAGGCCAGGCCGGCGGCGGTCGCATTGCGCAGCAGGACGGGCAGGCGCAGCGCCACCACGCAGAAGATGGCGGCCCAGATCCATGCGATGCCGTAGTGCAGCGCCACGCCCAGCGCAAAGGTCTCCGGCCCGCCGCCAAAGGCCGCCTCGCGGCCGATGAGGCCGGCGGCGACGCCCTGGAAAACGCGCAGCTTCATGCCGTAGTAGCTCAGCGCAAAGATCAAGTCGCCGGTGCCGGCCAGCAGGCCGCCCCAGACGATGGCGCGGGTCAGTGGTTTCATGCTCATGTGATGCTCCCGGGCGGGCCCTTGAGTTCGACGACATTGCCTTCGGGGTCGCTCAGATAGATGGACGGCCCCTCGCCTTCGGCGCCATAGCGGCTCTCGGTCTTGCCGGCTTCGACACCGTGAGAAACCAGGTGAGCACGGATGGCTGCCGCGTCGAAGGGTTCGACGCGCAGGCAGAAGTGGTCCATGTTGCGACCCTCGGCGCCGGGCGCTGCGCCACCCATGCGGCCGAGCTTGCCGGCCACCGGCACGAGGTCGATCAGCGAGTGGCCAGCGCGCAGTTGCACCAGGCCGATCTCGTCCTGGCGGCGCTCGATCGAGCAGCCCAGCGTGTCGACGTAGAAGCGCACCATCGTGTCCAGGTCGATGACACGCAGCACGAGGTGGTCAATGCCTTGCAGCTTCAGCATCGCGGCGTTCTCCTTTTTTCGGTGCGCAGCATCATGCCGCGCCGGGCCTGTGCTGAAAGTGACGGCGGGTTTGTCCGGAGTAACGAAAGGGCCTGCCCACGCTCAATAGAGGCATGCAAACCCCGCAGGCCCTCACACCATGCTGCCCGGAATGAGCTGGCTGACCCGCCTCGGCTTTGTCGCGCCGGCCGMTTCGGCGTCAGGTGATGAGGCGGCCCTGATGGCCCGCGTGGCCAATGGCGATGCCGATGCGCTGGCCCTGCTCTACCGGCGCGAGAGCGGCTCGGTGTATCGCTACGCGCTGGCCCTGGCCGGCGACGAGGCCACCGCGCTGGACGCCGTGCAGGAGGCTTTTGCCCAGCTGCTGCGCGGCCCGCAGGCCTACCAGCCCGGCCGCGGCTCGCTCGGCGCCTACCTCGCCGGTATGGCCAGGCACCAATTGCTGACCCAGTGGCGCGACGCACGCCGCCACGTGCCGCTGGACGACTCGCTCGACACCGATGACACCGCCGAGCCCATGCCGGGCAGCGACACGCGTTTGAATCAAAACCAGCGGCAGGACGGCCTCTGGGCCGCCATCCGCCGGCTGAGCTGGCCGCAGCGCGAGGCCATCGTGCTGGTGGACCTGCAGGAGCGCAGCTACGACGACGCCGCGGCGATTGCCGGCGTCAGCGTCGACGCGCTGCGCACCCGCCTGCACCGCGCCCGCCAGCGGCTGACCGACCTGCTGGCCGTGGGAGAACGACCATGAGCATCGACAACGACACGCCAGCCTGGCTGCTGCCGGCCCGCGCGGACTTTTCCAAGCTGCAACCCGGCGCGGAACAGGACGCCGCCGTACTTGCCTGCTTGGCCGAGCAGCAGCACCTGCTGCGCGTGCGCCGCATGGCGGCTGAAAGGGCCGAAGCCCATGAGCCGCGCTGGCTGCGCCGCCTCGCCTGGGGCAGCGGCGCGCTCGGCGCCACGGCCGCCGTGCTGTTGAGCGCCATGCTTTTGCTCGACCCGCCGGGCAGCCAGACCGCCCAGGCCGCCACGGCCGGCAGCGGCTTCATCCCGCTGGTGTCCGAGCGCGAGTTCCAGGCCGCGCTGACGGCCGAGCGCAGCGCCGCCGTGTGGCTGCAGCCCACCGAACTACCGCGCGAGCGCCTGGCGTTGCTGGGCCTGCCCTTTGACGCCGCACGCGCCGACGAAACGGTGCGCGCCGAACTGATGCTGGACCCGAGCGGCCAGGTGCTGGCCGTGCGCATCCTGAATTGACTTGACGACGGAGAACGACATGAAGAAACCCATCACCGGCCTGGCACTGTTGGCCCTGGCGGCCTCGGCCACCGCGCTGGAGGCCGACCGCCTGATCGAGCGCGATTTCGAACGGGATATCGAGCGCAGCGTGCAGATCGCCCTGTCTGACATGCCCGTGCGCATCGCTTTGGGCGACCAGGCCTTGAGCTTCGCCGGCCGCGAGCTGGAGAGCGAGCGCGTCGTCAGGGGCGCGCCCTACTGCGCCACCGCCGTGCACGAGAACGTACAGACGCTGGGTGACGGCAACCGCATCGTGCGCAAGCAGCAAAGCCAGCTCTGCCGCGACGGCGAGGGCCGCACTCGCCGCGAGGTGCAGCGCGAAGGCGGCCCCAAGGTCATCTACCTGAACGACCCGGTGTCCAAGGAGAGCTGGGTCGTCTACCCCGACCAGAAGCGCGTGCAGCGACTGCGCAGCAACGCGGCCTGGGCGCCTGGCGCCGACGCGGCGGCCCATGCCGCCTGGGAAGCTTCGATGCAGGACTGGGGCGAGCGCATGAAGGAACAGGCGGCGCGCTGGAAGGAATGGGGAGGTCGGGTCGCCGAGCGGGCGCGCAGCGTGGATGCGGAGCGCGTGCGCGCCCGGGCGATGGCCGGTGAGCCGGGCATCGTCATCGAGCAGGAGCTGATGACAACACCCGCACCGGGTGCCAGCGCCGTCGAGCGTCGCCGTGAGCTGCGCGTCATCCGCGCCAGCGAATTGCCCGCGCCGCCTGCCATGCCCGCCCCACCCACACCGCTGATGGTGCCCACGCCCCCTGTGCCGCCCATGCCGCTGCTGCTGCCTGGCATGCTGCCGCGCGAAGGCGGCACGACGACGGCGCTGGCGCCCAAGGAGATCGACGGCCTCAAGGTCAGCGGCGAACGCACCACCTGGACCATCGAGGCCGGCAAGATCGGCAACGAGAAGCCCATCGTCAGCACGCGCGAGGTCTGGCGCAGTCCGGAACTGATGCTGACGGTCATGAGCCGCGACGCCGACCCGCGGATGGGCGAACAGAACTACCGGCTGGAGAAGCTCAAGCGGGGTGAGCCCGACCCGGCGCTGATGAAGCCGCCGGCGGAATTCAGCGAGAGCCCGCGGCGCAGCGCCAAGCCAGCAAGCGCGCCGAACCGCGCCTCCTGAGGCTCAGGCCGCCGCCAGCATCTGGCTGAAGAACTTCTCGCCACTGACGCGCGGCTTGTAGGCCGACACGGCCTTGGCAATCGCCGCGATGTGGTCGGGCGTCGTGCCGCAGCAGCCGCCGGCGATGTTCAGGAAGCCGGCCTTGGCGAACTCGCCCACGAGCCGCGCAGTCACGTCCGGCGTCTCGTCGAAGCCGGTGTCGCTCATCGGGTTGGGCAGGCCGGCGTTGGGGTAGCAGCTCACCGCCACGTCGCCCGCCACCTTGGACAGCTCCTCGATGTAGGGGCGCATCAGCGTCGCACCCAGGGCGCAATTCAGGCCGATGGCGATGGGCCGCGCGTGGCGCACCGAGTGCCAGAAGGCGGTCACCGTCTGGCCGGACAGGATGCGGCCGGAGGCGTCGGTCACCGTGCCGGAGATGATGACGGGCAGGCGCTCGCCGGTGTCTTCCATCAGCTCGTCCAGCGCAAAGATGGCGGCCTTGGCGTTGAGCGTGTCGAAGATGGTCTCGACGAGGAAGAGGTCGCATCCGCCTTCCAGCAGCCCCTTGGCCTGCTCGTAGTAGGCGGCCCGCAGGGTGTCGAAGTCGACGTTGCGTGCGCCGGGGTCGTTGACGTCCGGGCTGATGGACGCGGTGCGCGGCGTGGGGCCCAGCGCGCCAGCCACATAGCGCGGCTTGTCGGGCGTCGAGTACTTGTCGCAGGCGGCGCGGGCCAGCTTGGCCGCCTCGACGTTCATCTCGTAGGCCAGGCCGGCGAGGTCGTAGTCCTCCTGGGCGACCGAGGTCGCACCGAAGGTGTTGGTCTCGATCAGGTCGGCGCCGGCGGCCAGGTACTGCTCGTGGATCTCGCTGAGCACGTCGGGCCGCGTGAACATCAGCATCTCGTTGTTGCCCTTCAGGTCCTTGTGATGGTCCTTGAAGCGCTCGCCGCGGTAGTCGGCCTCGACCAGCTTGTAGCGCTGGATCATGGTGCCCATCGCACCGTCGAGCACGGCGATGCGTTGCTGGAGCAGGGCGGGCAGGCCCTGGGCGCGGCTGTACTTGGGGGTTTGGGCGATGGACTTCATGGCGCTATTTTCGCTGGCTCCTGGCGCGTGAACCGTTGACGCGCAGGAAACCCTGATTTGCGAGCATTCCTACGATAGGAATCAACGCGCCAAGACCATGTCGCAGCTCGGGCAATGGCCTCGAAAGCCCTTAATCCTCGTTGAAAAAGGCTTGCGCCTCGGCCAGCACCACCTCGGGCACTTCCTCGGCGATGTAGTGGCCGCTGTCAACGGCGCGGCCGCTGACGTGTTCGGCCGCCGCCTGCCAGAGCTTGAGCGGGTCAAAGCAACGACCCACCACGCCATTGGCACCCCACAGCACGCGCAGCGGCGGGGTCACACGCCGGCCCGCGGCACGGTCGGCACGGTCGTGTTCGAGATCAATGCCGGCGCTGGCACGGTAGTCGGCGCAGACGCCCGCGGCCGAACCCGGTCGCACCATACAGCGCTCGTATTCCGCCCAGGCCCGCTTGTCGAAGAAGCCGCTGCCCCGCCGGCCCATGCCGTCGCGCAGATAGGCGATCGGATCAGCCTCGATCAGGCGCTCCGGCAGCGGCGCCGGCTGGATCAGGAAGAACCAGTGCCAGTAGGCACGCGCAAAGGCCTCGGTCGTGCCCTCGTACATGGCCAGCGTGGGCGCGATGTCCAGCAGCATCAGTCTTGTCACAGCCTGGGGGTGGTCCAGCGCCAGCCGGTGGGCCACCCGCGCGCCGCGGTCATGGGCGAGCACGGCGAAGCGCTCATGGCCCAGGGACTGCATCAGCGCGATGGCATCCCGCGCCATTTCTCGCTTGGCATAGGCCGCGCTGCCCTCACCGGCCGGTGGGCGGTCGCTGTCGCCATAGCCGCGCAGGTCCATCAGCACGATGCGTCGCGTCTTCGCCAAGGTGGGCGCAACCCGGTGCCACATCGCCATGGTCTGCGGGTGGCCGTGCAAAAGCAGCAAGGGCGGTCTGCCGGATGCCGACGGGCCGCCCTGGCGGGCGAACAGCGTGACGCCGTCGCGCTGAACGGTTAGCGGTTGGAAGTCGGCCCACATCGTGGACCGATTCTGCCGCCACCTTCAGTTGTCCGCGGCGCAGTGCCGGTGCCGCAGCCGACGGGGTCGACATCTTGCGGGCCGAGCGCTGGGCCGCTCCCGAGCCGGCCCGCGCTGGCGATGTGCTTGCGGTTCGATGCCGCAAGCATCGCCGTCCCCCCCGGGGGCTGAGGCCGGACACATGGCGCCCAGTGGGCGCCATGTGCCTGCCGAAGGGCTGCGGCACTGCCGCAGCGCGGTCTGCAAGACCGGTCGGTCGCACCGCGTTCAGCGGTGTGCGGCCGGACGAGGGGCTGCATGTCAGGCCGTGCGCAGGAAGTAGAGGTTGGCGCTGCCACGCGTCAGCAGCACGAAGCCACGCAGAGCCGGCACGTAGCGCATGCGGTTCTGCAGGCCGCTGCCGTTGTCGGGGGTGGGCGCGATCTTCTGGCTGCCGCCGTTGAGCAGGCTCATGTCCCAGACATTGCTGTCATTGGGAGTGACGACATAGACGCGGCCCGCCGCTTCGCCCTGGCCGCTGTAGAACAGGAAGCGGTCACTGTCCGGGTCATAGTCCATCGCCGCATAGCTCGGCTTTTCGTTCTGCCATTGCGTCAGCGCGCTGCTGGCGTTGAATGTGACGGCGATCTGCTGGCCGCTGCCCAGCGGAACGCGGCTGGCCACCATGCGCTGCGGGTCGAAGCCCTGGCCGTCGCCCCATTGCAGGCAGAACATCTGGTTGCGTCGCGCATCGAAGGCGATGGGCCAGCGCACCGCGTCACCCACGGGGTTGGTGACGAGGTCCGTCCACTTCTTATCGACGGGCGACCACTTTTTCAGGCCAGTGCTGACAACCTCGCCGGTCGCGCGGATCTGCGCAGCACCGTAATAGCCCGAGGGCATGTCGGCCCAGGTGCCGGCCTTGTCCCAGGTGTTGGTGTCGAGGTTGAAGGCGTCGACCTTGGCAAAGTCCCAGGATGAACCGTACACACCGCGCGCACCGAACAGCATCAGGCGGTTGATCTGCGGAATGAAATGAGCCGTGCTGTAGATATGGCGCGACGACGGCATGCCATCGGTGTAGTGGGCAACATTCTGCGCGTAGCTCTTGCTGGCCGCCAGGCGCACCTTCCAGGTCGGCGCGTCCGACGCGAGGCTGATGGAGACGACCCGGTTGTCATAGGAATCGGTATGGCCACCGGCCGCCGCGATGATGATTTCGCTGGTGCGGTCGTTGATGGCGATGCCGCTGTAGGCATCGACTGCCGCGCCGCCGGCGCCAGCCGTGCCGGGGATCTCGAACCAGGTGTTCAAGGGCTTGCTGGCCAGCCAGCTTGGAATGACCCGCGCCGGCGCCACCGACCAGACCGGCGCGCTGTTGAAGGCATCTCGCAGCGCCGGATAGTTGCTGGCCGAAATGAGGCGCTGGTAGGCGGTGGCGGCGCCGTCGACGCCATGCCTGACTGCATAGGCCATGGCCGTCGTCAGGTTGCCCCATGCCGCGCGATCACCCGGCATGATCTCGCCCGCCAGCTTACCTTCCACGGTGCCAAACCAGGCCGGCAGGCTGGCATAGCTGGCCAGGTAGACAGCTGCATCGTTGAGATGCCAGGGGCCCTTGCCGGTCTGGAAGTCGGGCACCGCAACAGGCGAAATGCTCATGGTGTAGACGGCCGCGTTCACGTACCAGAAGCCGGTGGCCGGCCCCAGGCGCATGACGGCGCTGCGCGCCTTCCAGCGGAAGAAGGCCGCGTGCTTGGTTTCGACGGCCGCCGGTACCGGCAGGCCCATGGACAACGAGTAGCCGAAGGCGGCGGTGACGAAGTCCTGCTGCCAGACCGCACCGAACTGCATGGTGTTCTCGTAGCCTTCGCCCGGCTGGATCCAGCCATAAGGGTTGTTGGGCTGGGCGACGTAGACGGCGTGGAAGTTCTCGATGTTGGACTGCACGCAGTTGATGAACTCCTGGCGTAGCGTGGTGTCGTCGTCCGGCGTCACGTTCAGCGCCTGCGTCAGAGCGCGCCACTGCCACGCAGCGGAACGGGTCTGCCAGCCGCCGAAGCAGGACTGCACCAGGCCTTGCGAGCCACGGCGCATGTTGGGCTCGTCGGCCTTGCTCAGGTAGTTCAGCGTGGCGGCGAACTGCACCTGCTCCATGAAGTACCAGCGGCCCGTGACCAGATAGGCCATATAACCCACCGACGGGCTGTGGGCGCAGTCCCAGCGCGGCGACTGCGTGCCGGTAGGCTGGGGCGTGAACTGGCTGCGCGTCGAACTGCCGAGGTCGCTGACGCGGCTGTCCTTGTGCAACACCAGGTTGGGGTACTGGGAAAAGCGGATCGGGCGCTGCGTCTTCTCGTCGCGATAGAACAGCGGATAGCGACCTGCCGCGAAGCCGTTGCGCACCACGGCCGCATAGGTGTTGCTGCTTTCGCAGGTCAGATAAAGCGCGTCATGCATCGGCAGCAGGCCGATGGGTTCCTGGTAGCCGGTGGCCGCCATGGAGTCACCTGCGTAGGTGAAGTTGGCCTTGTCCAGCGGCGTGTAGCTGGTCACCAGCCACTGGGCGACGGCGCCATTGGCGTCCACGCGGGCGCTGTAGGTCGGCACCTGCTCGGTGGCCTGCAGATAGGCCAGGTCATGGCGCGGCGTCACGTCGGGGTCGGTGCCTAGCCAGTAGGACAGGGCCGTGCCGTTGATCAGCGCCGTGCGGCAATGGTGGGACAGGTCGATGGTGGCCGAGAAACGCTGCGTGCCATTGATCTTGAAGGTGTAGGTCGCCGCCTTGCTGGTCGGGCCCGCCACCATCAGGTAGCCGTTCTCGATCCAGGGCAGGATCTCGACGGCGCCGCCGGCGAACAGGCGCACCTCCAACCAGGCCACCAGGTGAGCGTCACTGCCCACCGGCTTGCGGAAGACCCAGGACGACATCTGCGCGCCACTGACCCAGGTGGCCTGCGGCGCATCCCAGTCGGCAGCGCCAAAGCTGGCCGTGCCGAGGCTGCCGGCGCCAACCTCGGCGGTGATGCCAGTTTTCTTCAGGTCCGCAACGGTCAGCAGCGCAGCGCTGCCAGCGCTGGCTGCAACGCGACGCAGCCGCACGGTCAGCAAGCTGTTGGCCGTCAGGTCGGCAAAGCCGGCGATCTGGGCGAACTTCAGGGAGCCGTCAGGCCAGGTCGTACGTGGTGTGACCTGCAACACAGACAGGCTAGAGCCCACCGTGCTGCCCGCCGGGATGTCGCCGCGCTTGAAGGCGAAGCCCAGGCTGAAGGGCGCCTTGGCTTGCGTCTTGGTACTGACCAAGCTGAACTGCATCGCGCCAGTAAACAGGCCGAGCGTCGGAGTGGCCACAGGTGCGGGGGCAGGAGCTGGAGCCGGGGGCGGAGCCGGAACGGGTGCGGGGGCAGGAGCGGTCGTGGGCAGCTTGATCACCGAAGCAGTGACGGTCGCTCCGTCCGACGCAGTCGCCTCGGCCATGGCCTCTCCCCCTCCACCACCGCAACCGGCCAAGGGAACAGCTCCGCCAAGAGCGGCTGAATACTGGAGGAATTTACGGCGCTGGGGGTCAGTCATGGAAAAGCAATCCTTAGCAGCGAACGTCGCTGCACTTCGGTACTAGGGGGGTGGCCTAGGGGGGCGGAACGGATTCTGATGGCAGGCCCTGACGGGACCGTGGCTAAACGTTACGAACTAGGGGGCGCGGAGGGTATAAGTTTGGGTTATGCGTCTCGACCTTCGCCGCCCTTGCCGCGACGGGTCGTGCTCCAAACAATTCCCGCCCGTTCTCCCTCTGAAAAGCCACCGTCATGAAGCCCCTGCACTTCGCCCTGCTGACCCTGGTTGCGCTGGCCAGCGCGCCTGCGGTGCAAGCCCAAAACAAGCCGCTGATCTACTGCGCCGACGCCAGTCCGGAAGGTTTTGACCCTGGAATGTGGGACAGCGCTAGCACCAACACGGTCAGCGCACAGATGTTCGACGGGTTGCTTGGCTTCAAACGACCCACGACGGAGCTGACCCCCAAGCTCGCCACAAGCTGGGAAATCTCGCCCGACGCGAAGAGCTTCATTTTCAGATTGCGGGACGGCGTGAAGTTCCACACCACCCCCTGGTTCAGGCCCACCCGCAACCTCAATGCAGATGATGTGCTGTTCACTTTTCAACGCTTCATCGACCCCAACCACCCGTTCAACAGGGCGTTTCCGGCAAATTTCATCTACCCGCAGAACCTTGGACTGACCAAGCTGATCGAGGGCATCGACAAAATCGACGACCGCACAATTCGTTTCCGGCTTCGTCAGCCCAATGTGACATTCGTCGCAAACTTCGCCTTCGCCTGGGCGGGCATCCAGTCCGCCGAGTACGCCGCGCAGCTTCTGAAGGAAGGAAAGGCCTCGCAAATCAATGTGCAGCCGGTCGGCGCGGGGCCCTTTCGCTTCAAAAGTTATGCCAAGGACGACGTGCTGCGTATGGAAGCGCACCCAGATTACTGGGGCGGCAAGCAGCCCACGTCGAATCTGGTCTTCAGCATCAGCCGTGAGCCCAATGTGCGCGTGCAGAAGATCGCCGCCGGCGAATGCCATGTAACGGCAGCCCTGCGCGACGTCGACATCGCCCCGCTGGCGAACAACGCCAACATCAGCATCGAGAAGATCCAGGCGCTCAACATCTCCTACCTGAGCTTCAACCTGAAGAAGCCGCCCACCGACAAGCGCGAGGTGCGCGAGGCCCTGGACATTGCCGTCGACCGCGACGCCATCTTCAAGGCCCTGTTCCCGCGCGGCGACGCCATGCAGGCCGTCAGCGCCTTCCCGCCGGCCATCCCCGGCTACAACAAGAAGCTGAAGAACGAGTTCGACCCGGCGAAGGCCAAGGCGCTGCTGGCCAAGGCGGGCTTTCCCAACGGCTTCGAGATCGACCTCTGGGCCCTGCCCGTGCAGCGCCCGACCAACCCGAACGGCCAGTTGATGGCCCAGCTCATCCAGCAGGACTGGGCCAAGATCGGCGTGAAGGCGAACATCAAGACCTTCGAATGGGGCGAGTACCTCAAGCGCGCCAACAACGGCGAGCACAACGTCTACATGAGCGGCTGGAGCGGCGAGACCGGCGACGCCGATGACTTCCTGACGCCCAACCTGAGCTGCGCGGCCAACAAGAGCGGCATCAAGTTCTGCAACGCAGAATTCGAGAAACTCATCGACGAGGCGCGCGCCACCCCCGACCAGAAGAAGCGCATCGCGCTGTACGAGAAGGCCCAGGAGATCTTCAAGCACGAGCGGCCCTGGATCACGATGGCCCACTCCACCGTCTACATCCCCATCCGCAAGGACGTGGTGGGCTTCAAGATGGCGCCCAACGGCTCAGTGAACTTCGAAGGGGTGTATCGCAAGTGAGGCTGCGCCACATCGAAGTCTTCCACGCCATCATGCAGGCCGGCACCATCAGCGGTGCCGCCCAGCTGTTGCACATCTCCCAGCCCGCCGTGACCAAGGTGCTGCAGCATTGCGAGCTGCAGCTCGGCATGGCCCTGTTCGACCGCGTGCGCGGCAAGCTCTACCCGACGCCCGAAGCCCAGCGCCTCTTCGTCGAGATCGACAAGCTCAACCGCGATCTCGTCGGCATCCGCCGCCTGGCGGCCAACCTGAAGAGCGGCGAGAGCGAGCAGGTGCGCCTCGTTGCCACACCAGCCCTCGCGATGGCCATCGTGCCGGCCGCGATGACGCCCTGGTGCAAGGCCTACCCGAACGCGAGCTGCTCGCTGGCCACCCATCACACGCGAGAGATCGTCTCAGCGCTGCTGCTGGGCGAGGCCGACCTGGCCCTGTCGCTGCAGGACCCGCGCCACCCCGGCATCAAGGCCGAAGTCATCGCCAGCGGCGCCATGGTTGCCCTGTGCCCCTTGAACAGCCCCGAGGCCAAGGGCGAGGGGCCGCTGGGCCTGGCCGACATCCGCACCGAGATCGTCGGCCTGCAGAGCGACGACCCGCTCGCCGGCCTGCTGCACCACGCCGGCGAGGCCCTGGGCCAGCCGCTGGCCAGCCGCATCACCGTGCAGACCTACCAGCTCGCACGCGCCCTCGTCGAGGCCGGCGTCGGCATGACGCTGGTGGACCCCTTCACCGCCGCCAGCGCCGACGCCAGCAAGGTCCGCGTGCGGCCACTGTCACCCACCGTGCCGGTGCAGCTCTATCTGCTCAGCGCCGCCAGCGCGCCGCTGGGCCAGGCCTCGCGCCGCCTGGTCAAGTTCATCACGGCCGCTGCGCACGAACACCTTTCTCGACTGCCGTGATTCGCATCGAAGACATTGCCTCGCATTCGGACTTCCGCCCGCTCGCCTCGCTGCAGCACGGCATCGCCGTGGATCTGCGCTACGCGACGGCCGACAACTTCGTCGGCCATTCCGTTTACGCCGGCATCGACTGCGCCTGGCTGCGCCGCGAGGCCGCGGACGCGCTGGAGCAGGCCGCCGCATGGCTGCATGAGCGCCGCCCCGGCTACCGCCTGCTCGTGCTGGACGCCCTGCGCCCCCAGCGCGTGCAGCAGCGCCTGTGGGACGAGCTGCAGGGCACGCCGTTGACGATGTATCTCGCCAACCCCGAGCGCGGCTCCATCCACAGTTTTGGCATGGCCGTGGACCTGACGCTGCTCGACCCGCAAGGCCGCGAGGTCGACATGGGCAGCGGCTTCGACGAGATGACGCTGGCCTCCCACCCCGACCACGAGGCCGAGCACCTGGCCCTGGGCGCGCTGACGCCCGAACACCTTGTGGAGCGTGGCTGGCTGCGCGCAGCGATGCGCGAGGCGGGCTTTCACGGTATCGCCACCGAGTGGTGGCATTTCGACTTCGGCGACCGCGTCGCGGTCAGGCGGGATCTGCCGCGGGTGCTTTGACGTCGATGCGCTTCTCCATGAAGACGCTCAAGGGATCGTCGGCATAGCCGCCGTAGGGCCCGCGGCGGACGTAGCCGCATCGGGCATACAGCGCCAGCGCTTCGAGCTGGTAGGGCCCCGACTCCAGCGTCACCAGCCCGCAACCCCGAGCGGCCGCTTCGGCTTCCAGCTCGGACAGCAGCCGCTGGGCCAGCCCCTGGCCACGTGCCGCCGGGCTGATGAACATGCGCTTGAGCTCGCCGAACTCCGGGGTCAGCACGACTGCGCCGCAGCCCACGGCCCGCCCCACCGTATCCCGGGCCACGGCGAAGACGACGTTCGGCTGGGTCAGCGAAGCCAGGTCCAAGGCATACCGGGCTTCGGGCGGATAAAGGGTGTCCTGGTAGGCGTCCAACTCGGCGATGAGGGCGATGACCTCCGGCTGGTTGGCAGATTCAAAGGTGATGCTCGTCAAGCAAATGGCTCCATGGCTTGTAGGGAAGGCATAACTCGCCTGACGCGCCGGTCTGCGTCACGGCCTGCTCACTCAGTTAGGTGGTGGGCCCAGACATCATCCATTCCGATGGCGCGATGTCATAGGAGTCTTGTGCACAGGCAACGGCCTCCTCAAGGGTTTCATGCCAGGTATCGGCGGCATAGCACCCATCCAACGAATGGCAAACAAGCAAGAAGTTCTTGTTTCCATCGTCTGTGATCTCGAATCGAAACTCGATCTCCAGCGCGTTATCGTCATCAGGATCTGCGGGCGACCACCCACTGTTTGGGTGCCCGAGGATGCGTACCGCTCGGCGAGCGATGGTTGCGTAGGATTTCATTGATGCGCTCTGACGTTGAAGTTGAGCGGCTGACCGAGGCTTGCCGAGGGCAGTCCGCTCGAAAGACCGGTTAGGCGTCATTTTCACCACTTTGTGTTTCTGTCGCGCTATGGGTTTCTGTAAGAAATGGTGGTGGCTCGAAAGCCAAACACGCCCCAAGCCCGATTGATGCCAGGAACCACGGGAGAAGCATCCACCCCCTTACTCCAGAGGCTCCAAACGTGGCTAGGAAACCAGCCAACGCTAGCCAGCCAATAAGGACAGCGATTGCACTCGTTCGCGTTGCTCGTACCACTGGAAGAAATGACCAGCCCACTCCGAATAGCGCGAATGCCGCTGCGAAAGTGAGTCCATCACGACCTCCTCCGGAAAAAATCCCGCTCAACATCGCCAACACGATCGCAATCACACTGCCTATCGTTGCGACAACTGCGCGGACGAGGAATTTTCCGAGTAAGGAGAACGTGAGGGACTCGCTCATAGTTTGACGCCTAACGAGGCTGGGCAATAACCCGATTTCTGCGATGCCCGCAGCGGCTGATCACCGTAGATGCTGAGGAATTCTTCATCGTTTGATGCATCGAGGCACCGACCCGATTGGATTGGACCTTGTGAATGCCCTGTGTGGCGCTTCTGGCGCCTTGCTCGCGTTGCGCACCTTTCCCATTCCTCATGATCGTTCGCCTCTATTGGCGATTTTCTCGATGTTGTGCACCAGGCAGAACAGCCGCCACTGCGTGCCGACCTTGTCCTTGCCGCGCAGCGTGAAGCGGCTCAACCGCTTGTTGTGGCGCAGGTTGGCGAACACCGGCTCGACGGTGGCGATGCGCTG